>JAZNYA010000175.1:0-14006 GCA_045594145.1 Candidatus Stercoripulliclostridium sp.
AAAGAATATATCGATTGTGTAGTGCTTTCTGCCTTAGAAAAGAAGGGACTTGAAGAATTAAGGCCATATATAGAAGGTAAAGTCGTATGTTTTGCAGGTCAAAGTGCGGTAGGAAAAACCAGTTTGCTCAATGCAATACTTGACCTTAATCTTAAAACGGACGGATTATCTGCTAAGATTAAACGTGGTAAAAACACTACCAGACACGTCGAAATATATTCTGCACTCGGTGGTGATATTATGGATACTTGCGGATTTAGCATGCTATCTATAGTATCCATTAATCCGGAAGATTTAACGTATTACTATGAAGATTTTATACCTTACCAAGATAAATGTAGGTTCAAGAGCTGTACTCATACCGAAGAACCCGATTGTGCCGTTAAGCAAGCGGTAGAAAGGGGTGAGTTATCAAAGGAAAGATATGATAGATATATTGCAATATATGAAGAAATAAAAGAGCACAAAAGGAGACTTTATGACTAAATTAGTTTCACCATCAATTTTAGCAGGCGATTTTGTAAATATGGAGCGTAGTGTACGCTCGCTCAAAGATTGGGGTGCAGATTTGGTACACTGTGACGTTATGGATGGAGTATACGTCAAAAATTTGACTTTTGGTATGCCTATGATTAAGGCTATAAAGGGCATTAGCGAGCTTCCTCTTGACGTGCATCTAATGATAATTAAGCCTGAAAGATACGTGGAAGAATTCTGTAAGTGTGGAGCATCTTACGTTACTTTCCATCCGGAAGTAAGCGAAGACCCATTGGGAACGCTAAAAACAATTAAGGCAAACGGAGTTAAAGCGGGCATCGTTCTTAACCCTAACGTACCTTTTGAAGATTGGGCACATTTGCTTCCTGAGTGTGACGTGCTACTTGTTATGAGCGTATATGCAGGGCTTGGCGGACAAAAGTTTATTCCCGAAACGTTAGAAACCGTAAAGAAAGCAAAGGCTTATATACAAGAACATAACCTATCTACCTTGATAGAAATCGATGGTGGAGTAGGGGAAGGAAATGCAGAAGTTGTAAGAAATGCCGGTGTAGATATTTTGGTTGCAGGTTCTGCCGTATATAAATCGGACGACCCGGCACGCACAATAAGAATAATTAGGGGCGAGTAACGTTAAAGTATTTTTCCGCATATATTAGAGCAAGCGGAGAGATATGAAACAAATAATCGTAATAAATTGTCCCAAGTTTCTTAAAGCAATAATAAGAAAAATCAGTAAACTTTTCAAAGAATAAGGCACTCGTTTGAGTGCCCTTATATTTATAAAACCTTTCAAGTAATATTATTTATAAACGAAATTTAAAGTACAGACATGTTTCGGTTTTGAAAAACTACGACAAAAAGCACTTGTTTCCAAGTGCTTTTCTTAAAACCTTTCAATTTTGAGAAACTTACTTATTAGTCGTTTTCTACTTTCTTAAGAGTGCGTTGGCAACGAGTGCAAACGTATACGTTTTGTACTTTCCCGTTGATGTTAACGTCAACCTTGTGAACGTTAGCACCCCAACTTCTTCTGGTTTTAATATTACTGTGGCTAACTTTATTGCCACTCATTTGACCTTTTCCACAAATTGCACATACCTTAGACATGTATTGTACCTCCTACGTATTTTTCGGACCTTATGTATTATATAAAATAAAATTATATTTGGCAACAGTTTTTAGCTATTTTCTTATTTTACTTGCAAAAATTTTAATATTGCTATATTATAGTAATATCAATAAGTATGTACACTATAATGTGGATGGAGAAATATGGCACTCTCAACGTTCAACAGATATGGGAATATTAATATTTCGGACAACGCAGTAGCAGTTGTCGTTTCCCGTGTGGCCTTGGATTGTTATGGCGTAGTTGAACTTGTGTCAAGAAGGCTTTCCGATAGCATAATGATGCTTTTTAATCGTGAACCGCTTGGTAAAGGTGTCAAGATTGTCACTATGGACAATCGTATATTCGTAGATTTGTACGTAATATTAAAAGATGGTGTTAACCGTGATGCAGTTATAGAAAATTTAAAGTCAAGCATAGAATATAAAGTAGAACATATAACCGGCATGCGTGTTAAAAGCGTAAATATCCACGTTGTAGGAATAAAACTGTAATTAGTCGGGCTACCAAGCCCCCAAGGATATAAATGAAAGTTCTTACAACTACACAATTAAGAGATATGTTAAAGGGTGCTGCGTTGAACCTGGAAATCAACAAAGCATACGTAGATTCCCTTAACGTATTCCCCGTACCCGATGGCGACACGGGAACGAATATGAATCTTACAATGCAATCGTCCATAAAGATGATGGAAGATTGTAAGGAAGATGATATTGGTGCAATAAGTCAATCTTTTGCCAAAGGTGCTTTGATGGGTGCTCGTGGCAATAGTGGCGTTATTTTAAGTCAAATTTTTAAAGGTTTTAGTGCAATCCTCAAAGAAAGCAAGGAATTAACGACCAAAGTTTTTGCTCGTGCACTCAAAAACGGCTCTCATATTGCCTACGACGTAGTTACTTCTCCCAAAGAAGGTACGATTCTAACCGTAATACGTCTTGTTAGCGATTACGCATTAAAAATTGCAGGCAAAAAGCAAACTTTTATAAATTTCTTCGAAGCAATTCTTGCAGAAGGTGAAAAAGTTCTTTCCAAAACTCCGGAAATGCTACCCGTACTTAAAAAAGCCGGTGTAGTAGATGCAGGCGGTAGGGGACTACTTTGCATCCTTTATGGTATGTATAACGTTCTTGCAGGAAAGGAAATGGTTGCAGAAGTTGTGCCGGAAACGGATACCGCAACTAACGTAGCGGAAGATAAAGTTGCTCATGAGTTTGAAAATCTCGATGATATAAAATACGCTTATTGTACCGAGTTTTTCATCATCAACATTTTCCAAAAGACGACTCTTAGTGATATTGATAAGCTACGTGATAAACTACAAAAAATAGGCGACTCGTTGATAGTAGTAGGCGACCTAGATTTCGTAAAAGTTCACGTTCATACAAACAATCCCGATAAGGCGTTGGGTTACGCATTACAACTAGGTGAGCTCGGACAATTAAAGATAGAAAATATGCTCGAGCAAAATCGTGAAATAAAGCGTAAGAAAAAGGAACAAGAAAACATCCCACCCAAGCCCGTAGGACTTGTTTCAATTTGCACGGGAGAAGGAATTTCCACTCTGTTTAAGCAATTGCGTGCAGATGCCATTTTGGAAGGCGGACAAACAATGAACCCTTCTGTTGATGACATCGTAAAGCTAGTTGATAGCGTTAATGCAGAAACGGTATATATTTTACCCAATAATGGCAATATAGTTCTCGCTGCAGAGCAAGCAAAAGAGCTTACCAAAGCAAATTTGGTAGTTATAGCAACAAAAAATATACCGCAAGGTATTTCTGCCGCAATGAATTTTGACCCTAGCCTAGACGTAGAAACCAATGTTTCTAATATGGAAACGGCTATGAAGCAAGTGCGTTCCGGTCAAATTACACATGCTGTAAGAGATACGGAAATGGATGGCATCGAGCTTCATAACGGAGACGTAATCGGTCTATATGAAAAGACTATCGTAGCATCTGGCCAAGACGTTAACGAAGTAGCTAAAACCGTAATAGAAAAAATGGCTGACGATTCTACTGCTGCAATTACTCTATATTACGGAGCAGGCTTAACAGAAAGCGTTGCAAAAGCTTTGGAAGAAGAACTAATTGATATCTATCCTTTCCACGACGTAATCCTTTGTCAAGGCGGACAGCACCATTACTTCTATTTCATTTCCGTTGAATAATGGAAAATAAGGAGCTTTTGAAGGTAAAGGGAGTCGGTCCCGTTACGCTTGAAAAACTTAATTATCTCGGCATTTTTTCTCAAAGAGATATTTTGAGATTTTTGCCTTCAAAATACATAGACCTCGACGCCATTTCCGATTTATCGGTTGCTGACGACGGGGACTTTGTTGTTTTAGTGCTGGAAATTACTTCTGCATCCCGCCCAATCAAAAAGGGTAGGTTGCAACTTTTTAGAGCATCTGGTAGACAGGCCGGTTATCCACGTCAAGTTAAACTTTGTTGGTATAACGCCAATTACGTTGCGAAAACCGTCTATCAAGGTGCTTTTGTTAGAGTTTATGGCAAACTCAAAAAGGACGGTAACGCTTGCGAATTGATTAATCCCAGTTACGAACCTGTGGTTGTAGGAGAAAACGTAACTCGTGGGATTAAAGCCATATATCCGCTTCGTGGTTTTATACCACAAGCAACTTTTGCTACAATGGTGCAAGACGTTTTGCATAAAGGGATTGTCGACCACTCTTTAATACCCGAAAGAGAAGACGTTTTACCGCTCGATTTAGCATATCGCTATGCTCATGCTCCACAAACTATGGCGGAAGCTAATTTGGGAGCGGATAGAATAGAGATAGAAGGCCTTGTAAAAGAAATATGTGCCTATAAATTGATTCGTAACGAAACGGGACGTAGCGTTTTTTATAAAGATAATAGGGATGTTTTAAATACGATTATACGCTCGCTTCCGTATTCTCTAACGCCTACTCAATCGGAAGCAGTAAAGTCGATAATAGACGATATGCATTCTAACAAACCGCTTAATGCAATGCTTGTTGGCGACGTAGGTAGCGGAAAAACGATAGTGGCACTATTAGCTTCCGCATATGCTGTGGCATCGGGACATCAATGTGCGGTTATGACGCCTACGGAAATACTTGCCGTACAGCATTACAATAATTTCAAAAAGATACTTTCCCCATACGCAATACGAGTAGAGCTTTTGAGGGCAAGTTTGACTGCAAAAGGAAAACGACTGGCACAAGAGAGAATATATTATGGGCTTGTCGATATAGTAATAGGTACGCATGCAGTTATTACGGGCGGAGTAAAGTTTAAAGATTTGAGCTTTGTTTGCATTGATGAGCAACATAGATTCGGTGTGGCACAAAGGACGTCTCTTATGGATAAAGGAAGAGCGGTGGATACGCTTACTCTTTCCGCAACACCGATACCACGTTCGTTAAGGCTTACCGTATTTGGAGATATAAATATTCTAAATATTGACCGTCGTTATGATAGCAATAACGTTAAAACTGCCGTAGTAACGCCTAAAAAGCGTAAAGATATGTTGGATTATATCGTTCGTATCTGTAAAGAAGAAGGCAGGCAGGCTTACGTTGTAGCTCCTAAAATTTATGATGTAGAAGGTATAGACGGCTCTAGTGCGGATAAACTTTATAAAGATATAGTAAAAGCTTATGGCGAAGAAGTTTCCGTAGGGCTATTGCATGGAAAGCAAAAGGCTGCGGAAAAGCAAAAAACGCTTACCGACTTTAGCGAAGGGAAGTTACAAATACTTGTTTCTACTACGGTAATAGAAGTGGGAATAGACGTGCCTAACGCATCGTTAATGGCAATATTTGATGCAGATAGATTCGGTTTAGCCACACTTCATCAACTTCGTGGCAGAATTGGTCGAGATGGACATCAAGCTTATTGCTTCTTATATACTCAAAAGAGTGGCGATGATATTATTCGTTTGGAAACGCTGGTGCAAGAAAAAGATGGTCTTGCCATTGCCGAGCGTGACTGTGAATTGCGTGGGGCTGGTGATTGGCTGGGAACGGAGCAGAGTGGAAGAACCCCCACTAGACTTTCCGTTCGACTTATGGCTAAGGCAAGAGAACTTTCAACTACGGTGGACCTAAACGTTTATCGCCTAGAATTAATTGCTTATGCGTTAGCTCACGAATTTTATAAAATCAGTTTTAACTAATTTACGCAGAAAACGAAAACAAGTCATATTTTGGCTTGTTTTGTCTTATATGACACAAAATCTTTTTCATATTGTAAAATGCAGTTATGAAAAAGAACGCTCCTAAAATTTTAGCGGTAGTATTACTTTCTTTGGTCGTAGTATTGATGATTGTGGCGGGTTCAGGCTCTCTAAGAGAAGTATTCAATCCTACGCCGTCTACGGATAGCGACATTCCGGTGGTAGATGCTGCTCTTGGCAAAGACCCACAGGAAAAACCGGACGACGTTTTGCCGGAAAAAGATGTGGTAGAAGAAAACGTTTTCCCACTTTATGCCAAAACGGATGGCGTACACCGCTATTTGCAAGAGCTGGAATTATATTGTTCGGTTTTAAACGAAGTACACTCAACTGCAACAAACTCTTTCCTTATATTTACCCACGAGACTACAAGCGGGCCGTTTAAGGTTGCAAATAAAACGCAAACGATAATCAAAATGGATGCTGACGGCACTATATTGTCTGCATATTCGATTGCGTTGCCCAAAGAAACGGAGTATTTATGTTCAAAAATTACTAACGTGGGTTTAGTGGTTGCCGTTAAGGACGATGTTAGGACGTATCTCTATACGATTTCTTACGACTTTAAGCAAGTAGACTTAATAGAGCTTTCAAGCTTTAATAAGGGCGTTATATTTTCTCTTGGCGAAGGCATATTGTTTTTAGGTGCATCAAAAGAAAATTCAGTTTATAAAATTGTTAATAACGTAATAGTAGCATCAAATTCATTGCAAACCGGGGAGATAAAAGAAATATATGATTTTTCTTCTCATTACGTATTGTTTTTGAGCAATATAAACGGATATTCGTTTATGAAACTTTCTCCGGATTTAAAACTTATTTCTTCCGTTACCATAGTAGATAAAACGCTACTTGCCATAGAACCGCTTACTGAAGACGGAAAACAAAAGTATTTGTCGGTAGAGCAATCTTCTTCCGGCGTAGAAATCGTAAAATACGATGCTAATTTTTCATCATTAGGATTAGAAAGAGTAGGCGTAGGGCTTGCGGAAAACGCCAAAGTTTTTTTAAATGGTGAGAGCATTTTTCTCGTTCTTTATTCGACTAGCGTCAGATTATACCTTGTAGATAACTCACTAAATTTCACTTCGTCTAATTCTACTACTTTCCAAGGACTTACGGAGTTTTATGATTGCTATGCTTATAATGGCGGTTATGCCGTGCTATATAGAAAAGGTCAAGTGCTTACGTTAACCGACGTGCGTAACGATGGGATGATTAAGTCTATTAATCTCGAAACGGAAGTAGACGTTGCAGACGTAGGCGTGGATGCAAACAATTCGTTTTTTATTGCTTATTCAACCGAAAACAAGTTAGGAGTTTTTGGTATTAATTAATAGATTCCATAATTTTTTTACTATCTCCCCATTAGGAGTATCTCGGTTTACGGGATGCTCCTTTTGGTTTAATGCGGAATATATTTCTAAAAGCAATCTTTCTTCGTTAAGCTCGTTTTGCGGTAATATATTTATAAGACCACGTTTAGCGTAACTTAATGCATTATCCACTTGGTCGCCACGAGAATATTTGCTTTTGGGTAGTGGAATACAAATTACTCTTTTGCCGAGAGCCGTAGTTTCACCTAGGGAATTTGCTCCGCCACGCATTATAATGACGTCTGCAGTAGCGTATAGGTCTTGTATGTTGTTTGCGTAGGGGATGGGTACGTACCCGTCCAAGAATAGTCTACGTTTTTCTTTGTTACCTATAACGTGCAAGACGTTAAATTCTTTCACTAGGTTTTTTGCTGATTTAAATACTAAGTCGTTAATAACGCTAGCACCGCTGGAGCCACCGAAAAAGAGCAAGGTCTTTTTACTTCCGGAAAGATTGTATTGTCGCATAACGGATAGGGCGTTACCTTCGAATATTTCTTTTCTTATTGGGTTGCCTACAAATAAACCACCTTTTGTTTCCGGAAAACTTGTTAGAGTCAAATCTGCAAACAAAGAAGCTACTTTGTTGGCAAGACCTAATTTATAATCACTTTCATGTATAACTACCGGGATGCCGAGTGTTTTGGCTCCTATAACCGCAGGAAGAGAACAGTATCCGCCTTTGCCGAAGACAATATCTACGTTTTCACGTAATAGTAACTCTTTTGCTTCCTTGACGGCGGCGGATAATACGAAAGGAATTTTAAAGTTTTTTAGTGGGTGAGCTCGGTCGAATTTTATGGAATTTGTGTAGAAAAAATCTATTCCGTTAGAAAGCACAAGTTCTTTTTCCATGCCGTTTCCGCCTATGTGAATAATGCGGTTGAAGTGGTTTTTTAGGTCTGGTATAAGTGCGATACAGGGTAGAACGTGACCGGCGGTTCCACCACCCGCAGTAGCTATGGTTGGCAAAATTTCTTTCCTTAAATTTTATAATTCTATTGAATTATATTCTAAATAGTGTTAAACTATACAATAAATATTATGTTATGGAGATGAAAATATGAAACTCGTTAATTTGAATACCGTTGATAACAAAGTTAACACCGTTTGCGTTTGGGACGAAGTTGAAAACGTAATAGGGGCGGTAGTAATAAGTCATGGTATGGCTGAGCATGCCGAAAGATACGACGATTTTGCAAAGTTCCTTAACAAAAACGGATACGTTGTTTTAGGAGACAATCACCGTGGACACAAATATAATCCCGATGGTGCAAAGGGAATAGTAGACGGAGACTCCTTCCACAATACAGTTAAAGATGCTCTTAGTGTTGTAGAATACGCAAAAAGCACTTATGGCGTAGAAGTTCTTCTTTTAGGACACAGCTACGGCAGTTTCGTTTCACAAAGATTTTTGGAGCTATATTCCGATAAGATTATAGGTTGCATTCTTTCCGGAACAGCTTATATGAAGGGAGCTCTAATCGGTGCAGGTTGTGCTATAGCCGGCCTTCAAAAATCCATTTGCGGAGCAGAAAAAATCGGTTATCTAATCGATAAGATGAGTTTTGGAGCATACAACAAACCCTTCGAATCACAAGGTCAACAATTTGCATGGCTTTCTAGAGATAAGGAGCAAGTTGCAAAATATGAAGCAGATGAATACTGCGGATATCCCTTGTCTATTGGATACTACCATAGTTTCTTCAAGGGAGTTATGGGTATGTATGGTGATGCTGTTGATACTATTGCTAAAGATTTGCCAATCTTGATTGCAGTAGGAAGCGATGACCCCGTATCTAACAAAGCAGTTCTTGCAACAAAACTTTATAATTTCTACAATCAAAAAGGCATGAACGTAGAATATAAAGTTTATGAAGGTGCAAGACATGAAATTTTAAACGAAACCAATAATCAAGAAGTTTATGCAGATTTCTTGAATTTTATCAATAAGGTGTACGCATAATATGAAGAAATTCGCTAAAATTTTAATCGTTGCGTTGATTACGATAGTGCTTGCTACGGCACTAATTGCTTGTGGTGATAAAAATACTCATAAGGGTGAATTTACTCACGAAATAAACAACGTTGACGATTTAAAAAAGATTTCGGAAATGCTAGGTTCAGACTATGATAAGGGCGTGTTTGAACTAAAGTCAGACGTGACTATAAGCGAAGATTGGACTTCGCTTGGTTCATCCGTGGAAAATTCTTTCCGTGGCACGTTAAACGGCAACAATCATACGATAACCTATAAAATTTACATTCCGGAACCGGAAGAAAGAGACGTTAAGAGTGCTATCGCTAACGAAAAGTATTACGGTTTATTCGGCGTTTTGCATAATGCTAAGATCTCAAACCTTACCATTAACGTAGACGTGACGGTACCCGTAGATGCAGAATCGTTTTTTGTAGGCGGACTTGCTGGCTTTATGAGTGGCAATAATGAAATTAAAAACGTTACTATAAACGGATATATTTCGACCACCATGGGTAACATTTGTAAGTATATTGACGAAGAAAACGATTGGCGTGAATCCGAGCGTTATGCAATGACTGCGTATGTAGGTGGACTTGCAGGATTTGCTCAAGGCAATTCCGTTATTGATGGAGTAAGCTCCGGCGTAAGCATTGACGTTGGTGCGTATGAATCCGGATGCATTTCCGGTATTAACGATTTGTTCGTAGGCGGTGTAGTAGGTGCAATGCGTACGGTAAATCTTTCTTCATTAAAAGATAACAACGAATATTGCTATGCTAAGAATTTGACGTTTACCGGTTCTTTGAAGGCTATTGGCTCTCAAGTGAATGCAGGTGGAATTTTTGGTGCAGCATATAGAATTAAAGACGGCGAAAAATGGTTCACTAATACTTCCGGCATTACCGCTAGAGCATATAAGCGTTTGAGAATAGGCGGTATTGCGGGTATTATCGACAGGGTTAATGTTAATAAAGCAAAAGTTGATTTAAATGCGTTAAATGCAGAAACGTTTAGTTCATCAACTTCTAAGTCATTTAACGTAGGCGGTTTAGTAGGTTATGCAGCAAACTTTAGCAATGTTTCTGACGTAATTAGTAACGTAAATAAAATAACTGTTGCAACAGATACCGTCAACTACACTGGTGGTATAGTAGGAATGTTGCATTATTCTTCTATTTCTAATGCAGTGGCAAGCGGTGAATTGTTCTATGGCAGATATTCTATGCTAAATGCCGCAACCGACGTTCGCTATGAAGGTAACACCCAAAATAATCCTTACTATATCTACAATGGTGGAGCGGTAGGTAGATTGTACGGAGAATCTAAGCTTAACGCTATTTCTACTACCTTTAAGGCATACCAAGGGCTAGTAGGTGAAGTTGCAAGAGCGGTAGAAATAATAATAATAAAAGAAGGTGATGGTGAAACCTACGAAGATTGGTTTAACAACACCGTATATGATGCTAATATGATTACTAAGTCGAAAGACGGTGACCTTGAAGACGGCGAACAAAAGTATAGAATAATTCATAACTACGATTTGTCCGCAACAAACTTAACTTTCGTAAAGACCAATTCAAGATGCTATAACGATACCTTGGTTAACGATAAAGCAAGCGAGTGGTATAACGGAATTGGCCAAGAGCAAAATGACGAAACGGCATATAACGCTCTATATAACACCATTAATTCAAATATAAACGCATAAAAGTAAACCGCACGAGCGGTAAAAGGATGGAAAATAATAAATGATTATCACGCTAAGAGAAGACAAAAAAGAATTTCCCATAGGCTCTACGCCTGCTGATATAGCACGTTCGATATCCGATGGACTTTTCCGTGCATCGTTAGTAGCTAAAGTAAACGACAAAGTAGTTGGTATGTATGACCCCATCAACGAAGATGCCGTTGTAGAGTTTTTGACTTTCGATACCGAAGAAGGCAAGAAGGCATATAGACACAGTTGCTCCCATATTCTTGCCCAAGCAGTAAAGAGAATATATCCTACCGTTAAGGTAGCAATCGGTCCCGCAATTGAAAACGGCTTCTATTATGATTTCGACTTCATTACTCCCATTAACATGGATAACGTTCCTGCAATCGAAGCAGAAATGAAGAAGATTATAAAGGAAAATATTCCGATTATAAGAGAAGAAGTAACGCGTGAACAAGCTCTTGCGTTCTTTAGAGAACAAGAAGAACTTTATAAAGTAGAACTCATAGAAGATCTACCCGAAGACGCTGTAATTACCATGTATAGACAAGGAGATTTCGTCGACCTATGTGCAGGCCCGCACGTTCCTTCTACAGGCTATATTAAGGCATTTAAGCTAACTTCCATTGCCGGTGCATATTGGCGTGGAAACGAACACAACAAGGTGCTCACTCGTGTTTATGGCACGGCTTTCAATAATAAGACGGCTCTTGCAGAGTATCTTCAAGCACTAGAAGAAGCAAAGCAACGTGACCATAACAAACTCGGTAGAGAAATGGGTATCTTTATGACCGAAGAAAATATCGGTCAAGGACTACCTTTGCTTATGCCTAAGGGTGCAAAACTTTTCCAAATCCTTAATAGATTTGTAGAAGATGAAGAAGAAAGACGTGGCTACGTTCGTACCAAGACGCCGTATATGGCAAAGTCCGACCTATATAAGATTTCCGGACACTGGGATCACTATCAAGACGGTATGTTCATTTTTGGTAACGAAGCAGAAGACAAAGAAGTTTTCGCTCTTCGTCCTATGACTTGTCCTTTCCAATATATGATATATAAAAACGGTCTTAAGTCATATAGAGATTTACCCATACGCTATGGCGAAACTTCAACCTTGTTCCGTAACGAAGCAAGTGGTGAAATGCATGGTCTAATAAGAGTAAGACAATTCACCATTTCTGAAGGTCACTTGGTTTGCACTCCTTCTCAACTAGAACAAGAATTTAAGGGTTGCTTGGATTTGGCTATGTATATGCTAAAGACTTGTGGGCTAGATGGAGACGTAAGTTATCGTTTCTCCAAGTGGGACCCCAACAATACCGCAAAATACATTAACGACCCTGCAAAATGGGAACACGCAGAAAGAGAGATGCAAAAGATTTTGGATAACATCGGTTTGAAATATTCCGTTGGTATCGATGAAGCAGCTTTCTATGGTCCCAAACTTGATATACAAATTCGTAACGTTTACGGCAAAGAAGATACCCTTATTACCATCCAAGTTGATATGTTCTTATCCGAACGCTTCGATATGACTTACGTTGATGAAAACGGCGACAAGGTATATCCCTATATTATTCACCGTACTTCAATCGGTTGCTATGAAAGAACGATGGCATTGCTCATCGAAAAATTCAAGGGTGCATTCCCTGTATGGATGGCTCCCGAACAAGTTAGAGTAATGAGTCTAACCGACCGTACCGAAGCAGAAGCAAACGAAATTCGTGATAAATTGAGACTTGCCGGCATAAGAGCGGAAAGTGACGTTCGTTCCGAAAAGATAGGCTACAAGATAAGAGCCGCTCAATTAGATAAGATTCCTTATATGTTAATAATAGGGGATAAGGAAAAAGAATCTGGCGTTGTTGCCGTTCGTTCCAGAAAAGACGGCGATTTAGGTACCATGACTTATGAAGACTTCTTAGCAAAAATTAGCAAAGAAGATAGAGAAAAAGTTCTTTGGTAAAACAACTAATATTATTTTGGCGTAAAAGTAAAAATTTACGCCAAAATAATTGACATATAAGTTTGTTTAAGTTAAAATAAACGCAGTAAAGAAGAAGTAATTCTCACCGTAAGCTTAAGTTAAACGGTCAACAAGTTTATTTAATTATACGACCTTGCATTAGTGTGGCGTATGAACTTGTGGTGAGAAGTGCTTTGCACTTCTTTTTTATATGTTATATAATGTCCGCACGTACGTGCATACATATATACGAAGATAGGAGGACACACATATTTTTAAAGATTTATTAATTAACTCGGCAATCAAAGTGCCGGAAGTAAGGTTGATTGATATGGACGGTTCAATGGTAGGAGTTGTTTCTACTGCACAAGCTCAAAGAATGGCAGATGAAAGAAACCTTGACTTAGTACTCTTCTCACCCCAAGCCGTACCGCCGGTTTGCAAAATCCTAGATTATGGTAAGTATCGTTATGACCAAATTAAAAAGGATAAGCAAGCTCAAAAAAATTCTAAAGGAACCGAAATTAAAGAAGTTCAACTTAGTCAAACTATTGATATCGGTGACCTTAAGACTAAAGCAAAACACACTCGTGCTTTCATAGAAGACAAAAACAAGGTTAAAGTCACTATCCGCATGAGAGGACGTCAAAATGCTCACCCTGAACTTTCTATTGAAATGATGGCTAAGTTCTTCGAGATGGTTTCGGACGTAGCTGTTAAAGAAAAAGAACCCGTACTAGAAGGTCGCAACGTTACTATGATGCTTGGACCAATCCCAGTAAAGAAATAAAAATATATCCACATAAGGAGAATAGATATGCCAAAACAAAAAACCCATAGCGCATCCAAGAAGCGCGTCAGATTTACCGCAAGCGGTTTGCTTAAGAGAAATAAGCAAAACAAGAACCACATTCTTAACAAGAAGACCCGTAAACGTAAGAGAAATCTCCGTCAAGGCGGATACGTTCACGAAACCCAAGCAAAGACCATAAGCAATATGATCTACGGACAAAAGTAGTAGGAGGACACGATAATGAGAATTAAGAGAGCAGTTACTGCATTAAAGAAGAAAAGAAAAATAATGAAGCAAGCCAAAGGTTACTTTGGTGCTA
>JAZNYA010000176.1:0-7054 GCA_045594145.1 Candidatus Stercoripulliclostridium sp.
GGGCATTTTGTCGTATTGACCAAGACTTACTTCCGTACCACAATTGGTGCAGTTATAACTACCACGTCCGGGCTTTTCGCCGGTTTTTACTATACAATCTTTCATGTTTAGGTCTCCTTTTTTGTTTTGGTAGTCTTAGCATGCGTATATTAATCCAACTTATACCCGCTTTTTTAAAAATTTTTATATCCTATTTTTAGCAATACTTTCCTTTTTAATTTGGACGTTACATATTGACTTTTATTATACGTCAATATATAATTATATATTGGGATTGCAAGGAGAATTATGCGAAAGAAATTATTCGTAACAATAGCTATTCTAATTTTGGCGGGACTCATCCTTTCCGCTTGTTCCGGCACTACTTTTACCGTCACCTTCGACGTCGATGGTCAAACATATCTCGTTCGTGAAGTTCAAAAGGGCGGTACTGCCGAACTTCCCCAACCCCCTTTGAAAACGGGATACGTTTTTGATAATTGGTATCTCGATAAGGACGTTTGGACTCAACCCTTCAAGGCCGATACTGTTGTTATTAATAACGTTACCGTATACGCACGCTGGATTAGGACGGTTACTCCCGTTCAAAATACTTTTATAATATCCTTTGATTCGCAAGGCGGTTCTTCCGTGAACGCCATTAGAGTTAAGGACGGCGAAACCTTCTCTTTGCCGGAAAACCCCACTCGTCAAGACTATAACTTTGGCGGATGGTTCCTTGATACCGCTTTTACCGTGCCTTTTACCACGGCATATAAGCCCACCAAAAATATTACCGTATATGCTAAATGGACGGCTGTTGATAGCAAGTCCTACTTTAAGCGTAGCGGTTCTACCATAACGGAAATTACCGGTAGCGGACTTACCGCTAAAACCATCGTTCTTCCCACCGAAATCGACGGCATAAAGATTACGGCACTTGGCGAAGGACTTTTCCGTGGCAACAAAAACCTTACTAAGATATCTTTCCCCAAGGATTCCGCATATACGACCATCGGTAAAGAGTGCTTTAAGGACTGCGTAAACCTAGTTGACGTAAACGTCATTAACGGCATATCTACCATAAGCGAAGGTGCTTTTGCCGGATGTACTTCCTTGACGGGCATAAATCTTCCCACGTCGCTTACTACCATCGCAAAAGACACCTTTAACGGATGTACCGCATTAAAATACGCCAATCTTCAAATGGTGGAAGTCGATGCGATAGGTGACGGGGCATATTCGGGATGTAAGTCGCTACTTGGCCCCATAAAGATATATGAATCGGTAAAGAGAATAGGCAAGGAAGCCTTCAAGGGATGCTCGCAAGTTTCCGCTTTTGATATAGAAGACGGCGTAACCGAAATAGGCGACTCGGCTTTCTATAACTGTGCCAAGATAACCGCCATCAATATTCCCGATACCGTCATAAGCCTTGGCACCAACGTTTTCTATGGTTGTGCCGGTGCGACGACGGCTTACGTAGGTAAGGGCATCACTGCTATACCCGATTATACCTTCTTCCGTGCATTAAAGCTTGATGCTTTGACGATTTCTCCCCTTGCAAACGTAACGGCAATAGGACAATCGGCATTTGCATACTGCGAAGAACTTGAAAACTTCGATATTCCTTCCGGCGTTACGACGATAGGGGCAAACGCATTTAACGGATGTAAAGATATAACGTCCGTCACCATACCTACAGGTGTTACCAAGATAGAGCAACAAGCCTTCATGAACACCATCCTTCTTAACACCGTCAATTTGCACTCCGGAGTTACCGAACTCGGCACCGCATCCTTTATGAATTGCGGAGAGTTGGTGACCATAAACGGCATGACGAACGTAACCAAGATTGGCTCTGCCGTATTCTCGGCTTGCAAAAAGTTGGAAAGCATCGTTCTTCCCGCAGGGCTTACCACGATAAAGGATTCCGCATTTGAAGACTGTATCGCCCTAAAGAACGTCGTCATAAGCGACGGCATAGAGACGATTGATAAGTCTGCTTTCTCCGGATGCGTGGCACTTGCGGAAATAACCTTACCCCTTACCTTAAAGAGCATAGGGGATTACGCATTTGAAGGTTGCACCAAGCTAAACGGCATCACTCTCAATAGAGATTTGGAAAGAATATCTTCCACGGCTTTTGATAACTGCACGGCACTCACCAATATAAGCGTAGATGCATCAAACGACGTGTTTGAAGCGGAAAACGGCGTAATTTATACTGCCGGCAAGCAAAAGCTTGTGTTCTATTCCGATGCTTTGGAGTCCAAGACTTTCGTAGTACCCGATAGCGTAAAGAGCATTGCGGAATACGTTTTCTATAATAACGAAAAGCTCACGTCCGTCACCCTTCCCGATACCTTGGAAGTAATAGAAAAATATGCTTTCTCGGGCTGTGTAAATCTTGCTACGCTAAACTTCCCAAGAAACCTTGCTTCCATAGGTGAATATGCCTTTAGCAGTACCAAACTTGAGAGTGCAACGCTTCCCATAGGGCTTCATACCATAGACCAAAACGCCTTCAAGGGAACGACTATGCTACTTACCGCTACCATGCCGATTACCTTGGTTTCCGTAGGAAAAGAGATATTCTATTCATCTAGTCCGCTCCTTAAGATAACCGTAGAAGGCGACGAAGACGCTTTGTCGGGTTGGTCGGGAGATTGGAGCAAGTCCGGTAGAAGCGAATATAAGATAATATATGGTCAAAATAGAGTGACTTCCGGAAACGGCGAATATCAATATTTCGTTCGTGACGATAGGGCGGTTCTCACCGAGTATCGTGGCACTGCAACCGAAGTAGTAGTACCCGCTACCATAGATGGACGTCAAGTATACGGACTTTATAAGACCTTCCTTGGCAACGATAAAATTACCGACCTTGTAGTACCCGATTGCGTAAAGGTTATAAGCGAAATGACTCTTAAGGGCATGACGGCCCTAGCAAGAGTTACCCTTCCCTTTGCGGGGGCATATAGGGGTGCAGACGGCGTAGAAGGGCTTTTCGGTTACGTCTTCGACTACTCGGAAAACAGCAAGAACGAGTGGATAGAACAATATGCAGAAGGTGGTTCCAAGGCAAAGTATTACGTAGAAATGCCAAAGAGCATCACCAAAGTTACCTTGACCGATGCCGTAGTTATAGCATACGGAGCCTTTAGTAACGTCCATAACCTAACGGAAATAGTGCTTCCCACGTGCGTTACGACAATAAAGGGCAGGGCGTTCTATCATTGCTCTTTGGAAACGGTAACGCTACCCATAAGCTTATTGGTTATAGAAAAAGAAGCCTTCACCTATAACTTTAACCGCTATCAAAACATCACGCCCGGTTCACCCAGCCCCACGGTAACCTTTAACGCCATGGCGACGGAAAGACCTAGCGGATGGGTAGAAGACTGCTTCGATGCCGGAAGCATTATTAATTATGCAACGCATAATTAAATTCTGCATTTTGATAAAATCAATAGGGGTTTACCCTAAGAGAAATACACTCTAAAGAAGGAGAAAAAAATTATGAAAATGGTTTATGACGTAAGTGACAGACCGCCCATGGGAAAACTTATAGTTTTCTCACTCCAACAGTTGCTAGCTATCATCACTGCAACTATCGTAGTTCCCGTCATCGTTAACGGTGCTACAGGACTCCAAGTACTAGATTCCGCCGCCGCCCTAGTAGGTGCAGGTTTCGGTACCATTACCTATCTCTTGTTCACCAAGTTCAAGAGTCCGGTTTTCCTAGGAAGTTCTTTTGCGTTCATCAGCCCCTTGATTGGTGCAAGTGCTTTCGGTTATTTTGGCGTTCTTATCGGTTCCGTTTTTGCAGGTTCCGTTTACGCTCTAATCGCTCTTGCTATCAAGTTCGCAGGCTCCAAATGGGTTAACAAACTAATGCCCCCCGTTGTTATTGGACCTACCGTTGCTCTAATAGGTCTATCCCTTGCAGGTAACGCTATGGGCGACATCACCAAGGCAAGTGGTGCAGGTATGGATTATAACCTAGTAGCTCTCATTTGCGGTCTTGCAACCTTCTTTACCATCGTTTTCTGCTCCATCAAGGGCACCAAGACGATGAAACTCATCCCTTTCCTTATCGGTATAGGTGTAGGTTACGTTATAGCTTCCTTGTTCTCCATCATTGGTTATGCAGCAAAGGTAGAATACCTACAAATCGTCAACTACGGTGCTCTTGTTGATAACTTCACCAACGTAAGCATCCAATCCTTCCTTGATTATCCCAAGTTCACCTTCCTTGCAACCAGTGGTAACGGCATAGCACCCCTTACCGGCACTGCAGTTGCTAACATCGCTCTTCTTTACATCCCCGTATCTTTTGTTGTATTTGCAGAGCATATCGCAGACCATAAGAACATTTCTTCCATCATCGAAAAAGACCTTCTCGCAGACCCCGGTCTACATAGAACCCTTCTCGGCGATGGTATCGGCTCCATCGTTGGTTCTGTATTCGGCGGTATCCCGAACACCACTTACGGCGAATCCGTAGGTTGCGTTGCTATCACCAAGAACGCTTCCGTTCTTTCCATACTGGGTGCAGCAGTTCTCGCTATCGTTCTCGCCTTCATAAGCCCGGTTATCGCTCTCATCAACACCATCCCCAGCTGTGTAATGGGTGGCGTATGCTTGGCTCTATATGGCTTCATAGCTGTTAGCGGTCTTAATATGCTCCGTGGCATCGACCTTGGCGAAAGCAAGAACTTGTTCGTTGTTTGCTCCATCCTAATCTCCGGTATCGGCGGTCTATCCCTTAAGTTCGGCACCAACCCCGATGGCAGTGCAATCATCACCATTTCTTCTATCGCAACCGCTCTCATCATCGGTATCATCGTAAACGTTTGCTTCAATAAGCAAGAAGCTAAGGACTCCGCTCCCGCAGCATATGCAGAAGTTTCCAAGTCTGTTAGCGAAGAAAAGGTAGAAGTTTCCGAGTCCGTTAGCGAAGAAAAGGTAGAAGAAACCATCGAAGAAGTTGAAGCAACCGATGCTGAATAATCTTAAATCATAAATAACACTCGTAGCACCCTTATGAGAGTAGGGGTGCTACGCATGGAGAATAATTATGAAAAATTATGAAAACGTAACCATCTTTAATCATCCCCTTATTCAACACAAAATAGCTATTTTGCGTAATAAGGATACCGGCATGAAGGATTTTAGAAACCTAATCGAAGAGATTACCGCTCTAATGACCTTTGAGTGCTTAAAAGACGTTCCCACCCGTAAGGTTATGGTAACCACTCCCTTGGAACGCACCGAACAAACCATCGTAGTAGAAAACAGCGTAGCAGTTATTCCCGTACTTCGTGCAGGTCTGGGCATGGTTAACGGCGTACATATGCTCTTCCCCACCGCTCGTGTAGGACATATCGGCATGTATCGTGATGAAGAAACCCTAGAACCTAAAGAATATTACTGCAAGCTTCCCGATGGCATAGAAGATAAAATCGCCATCATCCTTGACCCCATGCTCGCAACCGGTGGTAGTGCCGTAGCAGCAATCAATCTACTAAAAGAAAAGGGATGCACTGATATTCGCCTTATGAACATCATCGCAGCTCCCGTTGGCGTAGAAACCGTTGCCACCGCTCACCCCGACGTAAAAGTTTTCGTTGCACATCTTGACCGTCAACTTAATGAAAACGGCTATATTCTTCCCGGTTTAGGGGATGCGGGGGATAGGTTGTTTGGCACCAAATAACCAGTAGACAGCGTCTTTTAGCGACCTACTTAGGAAAAAGAAAAACTAGCTCAGTCATTTACGCTAAGTAAACTCCTGTCGCCATTTTTTCTCTTTCCGTCGTATCTCATCTAAAATCCGCTGTCTATCAAACTGTAGTGCGTGAGTATTTTGGCGAATTAGTTAGAAAAGCAAAAGAGTCCGGTAGGGAGCAGTAGGTCTACTACAGCAACCCTTTGGACTTTCTGCTTTCCGTCCTAATTCATCCAAACTCCAAAGTCTATCAAACTGTAGTGCGTGAGTATTTTGGCGACCCCTTGTGAGTGACGCTCGTTTTGTCCGTTGTGGTTCATCAATTGTCATATTATGAAACTAAACAAAAAAGTAATATTAAAAGAAGTCTGGTTTTATTTCTTGCTCGCAATATTCGCTTTCTTGCGAGCCATTGCCATTTACGTCTTCATCGTTCCCAATGCTTTTGCTCCCGGTGGCGTAGGCGGTATTGCATCAATACTCTATAACTTTGTTGCAACCTATAATCTAGAGCTGGCAGACAAATGGTTCGACCCGGGCGTTTGGCTATTCATTATGAACGTTCCGCTAATTATAGCCGCTTTGTTTAAGTTGGAAAAACGCTATTCCATCACCACTTGCGTATGCGTTCTTATGTATAGCGGATTTACTTGGCTTTTGAGCTTCGTCGATTTCCCCACCTTCCAAGGTGCCGGGCTTGATAGCGGTGTTACCATGCTCGCAGCAATAGCCGGTGGCGTAATAGGGGGCGTATCCTTCGGCGGTATGCTACTCCTTAACACAGGTGCAGGTGGTACTGAAATTATCGCTAAAATCACCTATGAAGCCAAGCCCGATATGAATATCCAATGGCAACTTTTCGCTTGTGACTCCTTCGTCGTCGTACTTTCCGGCGTACTTGGTGCAGTCCAAGCCAAAGACGGCACGCCAAACGATATATTCGTAGGCATCGCAACACCCGTGCTCTATTCCTTCATAACCTTGTTCTTGACGTCGCAAGTGGCGGAAATATTAACCAACGGCGTTCAATCCAGCGTAGTATTCCACATCATTACCGATAAAAAAGAAGAAGTTCGTGAAGCCATCGTAAACGGCGTTAGACGTGGTGGTTCCATCATTAAAACCGAAGGAACCTATTCCCAACAAGAACACAACATGATAATTTGTGTTGTTCGCAAAAAGCAAACCACCGCTTTCAAGAAGTTACTCAAGGAAATCGACCCGAACGCTTTCATATACATTACAAAGGCTAAGGAAGTGAGTGGGTTGTTCCGCACCGGTAACTAGTTAAACCACGCTTTTTAGCGACCTACTTAGGAAAGAAGAAAAACTAGCTCAGTC
>JAZNYA010000177.1:0-9878 GCA_045594145.1 Candidatus Stercoripulliclostridium sp.
TCGGAGCGAGTAATCGTAAGAGTCTTTGACTGAGCTTGTTTTACGGTAAGACCGCTTATGGTCTTTTCTAAATTACCATATTTACAAATAACGGACGTGCTACCTTGAGCTAGCGTTTCCGTCCTTGCCGTACCATCAAGCCAAGTACAGTCGTCATTAGATACAATGGCAGTATCACCATTGGTATAAGTTGCCGTTACAGTAATGCCTGTTGGATTAAAGGCTTCGCCCGCAAAATAGGTCGTCTTTATGGGATTTCCACTTATTGCAATGGAAGAAACAGCCTTTACCGTAATGGTTGCCGTTGCCTTAATGGAGCTATCTACGGCACTCGTTGCGGTTATGGTTGCAGTACCTGCAGAAACTGCGGTTACCGTACCGGCATTTACGGTTGCAACGTTAGTGTTGGACGAAGTCCAATTTACAGAGCTACTTGCATCGGAAGGAGATACGGTAGCGGTTAACTTTTGGGTTCCGCCAACCATTAGAGTAGCGGTTGCGGGAGAAAGTGATATGCTCGTAGGCTTTACAGT
The DNA here is from genome assembly GCA_045594145.1 of Candidatus Stercoripulliclostridium sp. Lineage (GTDB taxonomy): Bacteria > Bacillota > Clostridia > Christensenellales > DTU072 > Stercoripulliclostridium_A. The sequence goes on from JAZNYA010000177.1 coordinate 534, forward strand.
GGTAGGACCATCTTCTCCGCCCACACTGCCATCAAGATAGCTACCATATTGGCTTACTACGTTTTTGAGCGTAGCATTATAAGTCTTGCCATCGTTGCAATAAATCATTTCTGCATATTCGGGGTGGTCAATGAAGGGATTACGATTGCCTTGAACCTTTGCTATCTCATTGTTTCTTGTGATTTCAAGGTCTGTCGGGGGCTCTTCTATGTGCCACTTCATAAGGTCTTCGATGTCTCCTATTGTCTTACTATTGCCCGCTCCTAAAACAAAGGAAAGATTATAATCATCGCCCCAGCGAGTTTGAACGTACATAAGAATACGTGCGGTAGCTCCACGGAAACCTTCGCCCGGATAGAATAACGAACTTGTAGCGTAGCAAGGATTGCTACCGGAAGAAGATGATACCAAATTAGAGCTTGTTTGTGGCACTTCGCCAAAGCTCTTATCTCCACGAGAAGAATTCAAGTTGGTGTTCGTGGGACGTAAATGGTGGGCGTCCGAGCCTGCTTTACTTTCTTCCGGGAAAGCACTACCTGCATTCTTAGGCCATACGTGTTCACGGTTTGTTCCGGAGTTATAATCACTTGGGATAGAAACCGAATATCCCGTATAAAATTGAATTATTTTATTAGAGTTATTGGGGTCAACGTCACTATATTTCCAAACGTTCATCAAACCCTTATACGTAGTTTCGGTGTGATGCGTATCCGTAATTAAATCGGCAAGCTCCGCCCTAAACGCAGTTCCCGTTAGGTTTTCGTTAAGGCCATCGTAATAGCTACCGGTATAATACGGGGCTTCTAGCGAAGTAACTGCTTCTGCGTATTCTACTGTGCCTTGGCTCGTAGGAACGAACAAAGCAAAGCAACAACTTAGCGAGCAAACCAGCACGCAGAGCGGTAAAAACATTGCAATAAGTTTTTGGGCTTTCTTAAACTTTAGCATAATCTCTCCATGGCTTCTAAGTCGTTTGACTTAGCAAGTCGCTTTAGTACTCATGCAATAATAATATAACAAAAGTTTGTATAAGTCAATCTAATACGCACGGGCGAGAAAATTTTTGGGTTGTTAACGAGAAAAATTAAAACCGTTTTACTCCAAAAAACACCATAAAACCAACTTTGTTTTCGTACTGACTCGCTTGCATTAAATATATTGTTTAGGGTTCCAATAACTGAATATAGGATACCTTTTCTGCGTGTATTATAAAAATGCTCAAAAACTCAAAAATTAAACGAAAACCACAATTCTAAAAGCTTGATTTTCCTTCTGTTTTTTACTTTTAAATTACTTTTTTAGAGCCACTAAATTTGCCGTTTTACTTTTAAGGTTTTACTAAAAGTTTTCCTTTTTATTACATATATAATTTAGTTATACTATTGATTTTTTTATTTTCGTATGTTAAACTCTTCTAGGAAGCGTGCGATTAGTCGCGCGTAGCACGTGTAATATATTAAGTATTTTATTACGGAAGATGGCAATGATATTCGATATTCAAAAAGCAAGTCTTACAAAGCGTTTGGTAGCATTCATATTGGATGCCATCCTTTTTGCAGTTCTTGCAGTCGGCTTTGCTTGGCTTATCGGTCTTGCTTGTGATTACGACACCCATCTTGATTGCAACGTTGCCACCCAAGAAGCTTATACCACGTATTACAAGAGAGCTTACGGCATAGACTTTTCCAAAACTTACGACGATTTGAGCGAAGCGGAAAAAGCACTCTGGGACCAACACTCCGAGCAATTCAGTAACGCTGTTTCCGGCGATGCCGAAATACGCATTTCTCTCGAAAAGCTCCTTGCATATCAATCCAAATATCTTAAATCCCACGGCGTAGACCTTTTGGCAAACGAAAACGAATACACCGCACTAAGCGACGAGCAAAAAGCAACTTGGCTTACCGCATATAATGCTTGCCAAGAAGAGATAAGAGCAGAATACGGCGAAAACGCATTGCTAATGAAACCCATCGCTTACGTTCTTACTTTTGAAGACAAACACGACGTAAATCTTACCGCATCCGCAAGCGAAAAGGCGGGCTTCTCCACAGAAGTTCTCAATCGTTGGATTAAGGCGTATAACAAATGCGACAAAGCTCTTGCTACCGACGTAGGATACGGTGCAAGGATGATGAAACTGCTAGGCTTTACTCTCATGATGGTTTCTCTTGGCATTTTGCTTTCTATGCTCGTTCTAGAGTTTGCAATCCCCCTATTCTTCAAAAACGGACAAACCATCGGTAAAAAAGTTTTCGGCATTGCGGTTATTCACCAAAACGGAGTAAAGATTAACACTATCACGCTATTCATTAGGACGTTCCTAGGAAAGTATGCCGTAGAAACCATGTGTCCCGCCCTACTCGTACTAATGCTATTTACCAATAACGCAATAACTTCCGTAATAGTCATGGCATTATTAATCATATTTGAACTTGTCATATTTATTTGGAAGAAAGACACACGCCCCTTCATACACGACGTGTTCGCAAAAACAGTTTGCGTCGACCTTGCTAGCCAAATGATATTCGAAACGGAAGCGGAAATGCTTGCATTTAAGCGTAACGCCTACGCTGAAACTTCCGGCGATTCGGCACAAGACCTACTTTATGGTACTTCGAAAGCTCTTTCCGAATCTTTCGTAGAAATAGACAATAAAAACAACGATAAAAACAACGGCTCCGGCTCTACCAATTAGTTTTGGTGGTGCTGTGGCCGTTTATTTATATACGACAAAAATAAAAAATCTTATAAAGGAATAAGAAGGATATGAAAGTTGTACTCGAAAATTTGACAAAAATCTTCCCTAGCAGAAGCAAGAAAGCCGGCGAAGAAGTTATTGCCGTCAACGATTTCTCTTTTGAAATTCCAGACGGCAAGCTCATCGGCCTACTTGGACCTTCCGGTTGCGGTAAGTCGACCACTCTCTATATGATAAGCGGTCTACAAAAGCCTACTTCCGGTAAAATCTACTTTGGCGACGACGACATCACCGCACTCTCTCCCGAAAATCGTGGTGTTGGTCTAGTTTTCCAAAACTATGCTCTTTACCCCCATATGACGGTAAAGCAAAACATTTTGTTCCCCCTTCAAAACCTAAAGGGTGCAGACAAAATGAGCAAGGACGAGATGTTGGAAAGAGCTTATGAAGCAGCAAGACTCGTTCAAATCGACGAACTAATGGACCGCAAACCCAGCGAACTTTCCGGCGGACAACAACAACGTGTTGCTATTGCTCGTGCACTCGTTAAGATGCCCCGTGTTCTTCTCCTAGACGAACCTTTGTCCAACCTTGACGCTCGTCTACGTCTTCAAACTCGTGAAGAAATTAGAAGAATACAAAGGGAAACTCAAATTACTACCATCTTCGTTACCCACGACCAAGAAGAAGCAATGAGCATTTCCGATATGATAGTCGTTATGAAGCTTGGCGTTATCCAACAAATCGGTGCTCCCCAAGACGTATACGATAGTCCTGCAAACCTATTCGTTGCAAAGTTCCTTGGTACTCCCCCTATCAACGTATTTGACGGTGAGGTTCGCGATGGTAAAGTTTATATCGGCGAAGACGCAGTTCTTGATGCAGAAGGCGTACCGAACCAAGCAGTTTACGTTGGCGTTCGTCCCGAAGGCTTCGAGCTAGCAGAAGAAGGTGCATTGCATTGTGAACTACGTAGCGTAGAAGTTATGGGTCGTGACGTAAGTATCGTATCCGCAAACGCATCCGCTCACACCCCTGTTATCCGTTCTATCATCAACGCAGATAACAAAGTTGACGTTACCGCTAAGGAAGTTCGCTTTAACCTTAAATCCCACAAAACTTTCATATTTGCAAAAGAAAGAATTTATTGGGCAATGGGAAGCGAAGCTAAGACCCTATATTCCTTTAATAGAAACACCCAAACCCTTAACGCAGTTTACGGCGGTAAGAACTACGACCTAGGCGTTCTACTAACCGATGAAGATATCGCTAAGTTAGAAAAGCAAGCAAACCAAACTCTTTCTCCCATTGCTAAGTTCTTCATTAAGCAAGGCAAGAAGATTATGGCTGCCGCTCAAGCAAAGGTTGCTCCCGCAGTTAACTTCGTACAAAATCTTATTCCCGAAAAACCCGCTCTTACCGGCGAAATCACCTACAAACTCGCTATGGGTAAGAACGCAGAAGGACAAGCTCTATACTTTGCAGGTGGCGCAGAAGGCTCTCGTCTATGCGTAACCAGTGATATCACTAAGGCTGTTGACCTACACGCAGAAATCATAACCGAAACCGTAGAAGGCAAGAACGGCAAGACCAAGGAAATCGCAAAAGGCTACAATATGTACTACCTTGACGGCGAAACCAAAGTTTATCCCGAACTTACCGTAGAAAACGGCGAAAACCACGAAAAGAGAATATTCCTATCCGCAGACAACGGCGCAAAGGAACTCTCCCTATAAGAGGTGAACTATGGTTGAGTCTAAACACAAATGGAAAGCGTGGCTGTATTTGTCACCCGCACTAATACTACTTGCGGTCTTTACCGTCTATCCTATCATCAACACGATAAGGCTGGCGTTCCTAGAAGATTACAGCATGATGAAAGCTATTAGAGGCGTTACTTTCGAGTTCGGTTTCGGCAACTTTGCTAAGGTTGTCGAGTACCGCAACTTCCTAACCTGCCTTAAAAACACCGTTCTACTTTGCGTACTAACGGTTCCGCTTTCTACCATACTTGCTCTTCTTATCGCAGTTGTTCTTAACTCTATCGGACCGCTAAGAAGATTCCTACAAACCATCTACTTCTTGCCCTACGTTACCAACTCCATAGCAATCGGTATGGTATTTGCGGCAATGTTCAACATGGTAGGTAACGTTTCCGCTAACCCCCCGCTAATTACAACGGCAGGTATAGTAAACAACTTCCTAGGAATATTCGGCATAGAACCTATAAACTGGATTAACGTCGGCTCGTCGTATTGGGCGAACATGACGGTTATGATTATATATATTGTATGGAACGCATTGCCCTTTAAGATTCTAATTCTTCTTGGAGCACTCCAAAGCGTTAACAAGCAATATTATGATGCAGCAAAAGTTGACGGAACTTCCAAGTTCAGAACGCTAATGAAGATTACCATTCCGCTACTCTCTCCCATGATTGCATACGTTGTAATCACCGGATTTATGGGCGGATTCAAAGAATACTCCAGCATCGTAGGTATATTCGGGGAGACCATGGGCCCGCCCGGAAACAAAGGCGCAATGAACACGATGGTAGGATTCATTTATCAATCACTAGAAGGTCAACACCAAGGTAGAGCTAGCGCGGCTGCTCTCATCTTGTTCGCTATCATAATGGCGGTTACCTTAATCAACTTGCAAGTAAGCAAGAAGAAAGTTCACTATTAATGGAGGTGCAATATGGCAAAAACTAAGAATAGAGAAGTCATCATGCACGAAAGAGATATTGAAAAGACTTCCAAAATGCAACTTGTTAACAATATCTTCGGTACAACCCTTAGATATATATTCCTTATTATAATAGCAATCGTCGTATTGTTCCCGTTCTACTGGATGATTATTTCATCCCTAAAGACTCTTGCGGAATACAGACTAAACGTTCCTACCTTCTGGCCCAAACAAGTTATGTGGTCCAACTATGCGGAAGCGTTTACTGCGGCTAACCTTGGCGTACTGTTCAAGAACACCATGATAGTCGGCGTAGTAAGTACCATCCTTTCTTTGGTAATCACCGTACTTACCGCATTCTGTTTTGCTCGTCTTGAGTTCAAGGGCAAGAACGCTTTGTTTGCAGCTCTACTCGGAACTATGATGATTCCCGGCGAACTCTTTACCATCACCAACTACGAAACCGTATTTAGACTCGGTTGGCTTAACACCTATACCGTTCTAATCGTTCCCTTCCTAGTTAGCGTATTCTACGTTTACCTACTCCGTCAAAGCTTTATGCAAATACCCGATTCCTTGTATCTTGCAGCAAAAGTTGACGGCACGAGCGACCTAAAATACCTTTGGAAAGTTATGATACCCCTTGCTATGCCCACCATCATTTCGATAACCATACTAAAGATGATGGGTGCCTGGAACTCATATATGTGGCCAAACCTTGTTGCAAGAAACCAAAACATGCAACTAATCACCAATGGTCTACGTAACGCATTTACCGAAGCAACTTCGGGTGACACCAACTTCCCCGTACAAATGGCAGCGGTAGCACTAGTTTCTATCCCGTTGTTCCTAGTATTTATTTTCTTCCGTAAGTACATCATGAAGGGTGTATCCAGAAGCGGAACGAAGGGTTAATAATAAGGTATAAATAATACAAATAAAACAAGAAATACATTACATCAAGGAGAAAACACATGAAAAAGAAAGTAACTTGTTTACTACTAGTAGTCGTTATGATTGCTACCGCAGTAATGATGGTTGCATGTAATCCCGGCGGTGGCGCCGGTGACGCTAACTTCGTAGTACCCGAAGGCGGATACGACGGTAGCGCTGTAACCATCAAGTTCTATCACACCATGGGTGCAAACCTAAGCACCGTTCTAGATGCTTACATCAAGGACTTTAACGCTCTTTACCCCAACATCACCATCGAACACGAACAAGTTGGCGGTTACGACGACGTTAGAACCCAAGTAAGCACCGAAATCAACGTAGGCGCACAACCCAACATCGCATACTGCTACCCCGACCACGTTGCTCTTTATAACGTTGCAGGCGCAGTTGTACAACTCGACAACCTTATCGCTAGCGAAGAAGTTGTAACCAGAGCTGATGGTACTACCGAAGTTCTTGGTCTAACCCAAACTCAAAAGGACGACTTCATCCAAGGTTACTACAACGAAGGTAAGCAATTCGGTGACGAACATATGTACACCATGCCCCTAAGTAAGTCTACCGAAGTTCTTTACTATAACAAGACTTTCTTTGATGCTTGCAAAGCTATCTACACTTCCGACATCGAACTTGACCTAACCGGCAAACCCGTATATGCAGTTGACGAAGACGGCCAAGTTATTATGGAAAACGGCGCACCCAAGACTAAGCCCAACCCCAACAAGGGCAATGAAAACTACAACTTCTCTCTTCCCACCACTTGGGACGAACTAGAAGTAGTTTGCAGAAAGATTAAGGCTATCGACCCCACCTGCATCCCCCTAGGATATGACTCCGAAGCTAACTGGTTCATCACCATGTGTGAACAATATGGTTCTCCCTATACCAGCCCAGAAGAAGGCAACCACTTCCTATTCAACAACGACACCAACAAAGCATTCGTTAAGGAATTCCGTTCTTGGCACCAAGAAGGTCTAGTTACCACCCAAGAAATCTTCGGCGCATATACTTCCGGTCTATTCGTTGCTCAAGGAAACGACACTAAGAGCTATATGTCCATCGGTTCTTCCGCAGGCGCAACTCACCAACGTCCCGCTAAGGTTAACAATGAATATCCCTTTGACGTAGGCATCGCTTCTATCCCCCAAATTAATCCCAGCAACCCCAAGGTTATCTCCCAAGGTCCCAGCCTTTGCATCTTTGGTAAGGAAAATCCCCAAGAAGTTATCGCAAGCTGGCTATTCGTTAAGTTCCTAACCACCACCGTTGAATTCCAAGCTGAATTCTCCATGGTATCCGGTTACGTTCCCGTAATCAAGTCCGTTGCTCAAAACGAAACTTATTCAAAGTTCCTTGCAAAAGCTAATGGCGGAGACCAAATCGCAGCTCTTTCAGCAAAGGTTTGTCTTGACCAAGAAGAATACTATTACACCAGCCCCGCTTTCAACGGCTCATCTCAAGCTCGTGACGAAGTAGGCGCTCTTATGGTTAAGTGCCTAGGCGAAAAGACCAACGACGTTGACTCTCTAATTAACCAAGCATTCCAAGCAGCAATCGACGAATGCGAATACAATAGCTAATAACACCATACCCCCTATTACCTTAATGATAATAAGGATACTATTATGAAAAAATTTATTAAATTACTTTCAGTTTTAATGATAGTTTGTCTAGTGCTCGTTGCTGTCGTTGCTTGTGACGACAACAACGGCGAAGGCACGGGCGACGGCGGTAACACTCCCGAAATCGAGCACGTTGACTACGTATCTCAACTAACGCTAGATATGAACTCAACTACTTTGAAGCAAGAAGTTACCGTATACAACCATGTTGACGGCGACACCGTACACTTTAACGTACCTACTACCGTTATGGCTAACGGCGTACTAAAGGCAAGATTCCTTGCAGTTAATACTCCCGAGTCAACCGGCAAGATAGAAGACTACGGCCACACCGCATCTCGTTTTACCAAAGCAGCCCTAAAAGACGCTCAATCTATCATCATAGAGTCCGACAACGGCACTTGGAACGCAGACTCAACGGGCGGTAGATATCTAGTTTGGATATGGTACAGAAAAACAGCTAACGACGCTTACCGCAATCTCAACCTAGAAATACTCCAAAATGGTCTTGCTGTTGCTTCCAACACCGCTCAAAATCGTTACGGCGAAATCGCTATGAAAGCTCTTAACCAAGCAAAAGCGGAAAAACTTTACGTTCACTCCGGCAAAGCTGACCCCGAAATTTATAGTGGTGAAGCGGTTGCTATGTCTATTAGAGAGCTACGCACCAACATCGCATCTTACAACAATATTAAAGTTGCAGTAGAAGGCGTTGTCGTAAAGAATCATGCTCAAACCGCTTACGTAGAGTCCTACGATGAAGAAACCGACCTTTATTACGGAATCACCGTCTACTACGGCTATAACCTAAGCGGTACCGGTATGGAAATCCTATCCACCGGCAACGAAGTTAGGGTAGTTGGCATAGTACAATACTACGAAACCGGTGACACTTGGCAAATAGCTGACGTTCAATACCGCGATATGAAGCCAAACGATCCCAACAACCTAAAACTCCTTAGCGAAGGTAAAGACGGTGCATACCCCGAAGTTGACGTCGACACCTTTAATAACGGCAAGATATCTCTGGAAATAGAAACGGAAGACGCTATAACCACCAAAGAGTTTAACGTTAGTGCCCTAATGCTCTCCGCATCCATTTCTATGAACAACCTAAAAATCATAGATATCTACACCACCCAAAAGGAAGATAGTGCAAACGATGGCGCAATGACCTTTACTTGCAAGTCAAGCGACGGCAAAATCGTTGACGTACGTACTATCCCCTTCTACAATGCTCAAGGCCAACTAATTACCGCTTCTTACTTCCAAGGTAAAACTATTTCCGTAAAGGGCGTAGTAGATTACTTTAAGGGTAGCGGATATCAAATTAAGGTATTTAGCATGAACGATATTACTATCGTTGAGTAATTGACGATA
>JAZNYA010000178.1:0-11301 GCA_045594145.1 Candidatus Stercoripulliclostridium sp.
CGACGTTATCGTTGTTGACTCGGTTGCTGCATTAACCCCTCAAGCAGAGATAGATGGTGATATGGGTGATGCTCCTATGGGTATGCAAGCAAGACTAATGTCCCAAGCAATGCGTAAATTGACTCCCGCTTGTGGCAAAACCAATACTTTGATTGTATTCATCAACCAATTACGTGATAAAATCGGCGTAATGTTTGGTAACCCCGAAACGACCACCGGTGGTAAAGCACTAAAATTCTATTCTAGCGTAAGACTAGACGTAAGAAGAGTAGACTCCGTTAAAGATGGTTCTACTGTAGTAGGAAACCGCACTAGAGTAAAAGTAGTTAAGAACAAGCTTTCACCCCCCTTCAAGCAAGCTGAATTTGATATTATCTTTGGTTCCGGTATTTCTTCTGTAGGGTGTATTTTGGATATCGCAGTAGAAATGGGACTAATCGTAAAGGCAGGCTCTTGGTTTAGCTATGAAGGCGAAAGAGTTGGTCAAGGTAGAGAAAAGGCTATCGACTACATCAAAAACAATCCCGAACTTTATGCAATCTTGGAAGAAAAGATTCGTGAAAGCTTCTAAAAAGCGTGTAATTTGTCAATATTAAGACTTTTGCATATTGACAATATGCGTATATTAAAGTATAATAAAATATAGCGAACAATTCGGTAGCGAACGACCGTAATTATAAACGCAACTATAAAACTAAATAGGAGGTTACAATGTTGTTAAGCAGTCTAGGTATGCTTTTGGCAATAGACGCTTGGGCAGTAGTGTTAATCACCTTGTTTCCCGCTCTTTTAATCGGCGTTGCCGTAGGATATATTTCCTATAAAACCGTTTTAAAGAAGAAGGCACAAGATGCAGATACACAACACGCAAAGGTAATCGAAGAAGCAAGACAAGAAGCTAAAACGATTCGTAAAGATGCGTTGCTCGAAGCGAAAGAAGAGCAAATAAGATTGCGTAACGAGTTTGAAAAGGAATCGAAAGAGAGACGTTCCGAAATGCAAAGACAAGAATCTCGTCTTAACCAAAAAGAAGATTCAATAAACAAAAAAGAAGAAATTTTAGACAAAAAAATCGAAAATATTGACCGCACTCGTAAGGATTTGGAAACCAAAGAAAACGAGCTAAAACTTTTGGAAGCTGAACTCGGCAAACAAAACGAAAAAATGCTTGCTGAACTAGAAAAAGTAAGCGGTATGTCTAAAGAAGAAGCCAAGGACCTTATCATTAAGGAAATGGAAGAAGAAGCTAAGCGTGACGCCGTCACCATAGTCAAAGAAATAGAAAAGAAGGCTAAGGAAGATGGTGAAAGAATTGCTAAAAATATAGTCGCCTTAGCAATCCAAAGATGTGCAGTAGACCATGCTTCGGAAGCAACCGTTTCAACCGTAGAGTTGCCTAACGAAGATATGAAAGGTAGAATCATTGGTCGTGTAGGTAGAAATATTAAAGCTCTTGAAAGTGCAACCGGCGTAGATATCATAATCGACGATACCCCGGACGTAGTAACCCTTTCGAGCTTTGACCCTGTAAGAAGAGAAGTCGCCAGACTAACGTTGCAAAAGTTGGTCGCAGACGGAAGAATACATCCCGGCAGAATAGAAGAAGTCGTTGATAAAATCCATAGAGAAATGGATGCAACCATTAAAGAAGCCGGTGAAGGAGCAGTGTTCGATGCAGGCGTATACGGCATACATCCCGAACTTGTTAAACTTCTAGGTCGTATGCAATATCGTACCAGTTATGGACAAAACGTCCTAAAGCACTCGTTGGAAGTTTCCTATATTGCAGGATTACTTGCAGGAGAATTGGGTGCTGACGTTAAACTATGTAAACGTGCCGGATTATTGCACGACATAGGTAAGTCTATTGACCACGAATATGAAGGTACTCACATCCAAATCGGTGTAGAACTTGCTCGCAAATATAAAGAAAGTGAAAAAGTTGTTCACTGCATAGAAGCTCACCACGGGGACGTAGAAGCAAATTCTATCGAAGCCGTATTGGTGCAAGCCGCTGATGCTATAAGTGGTGCACGTCCCGGTGCACGTAGAGAGTCGCTTGAGTTTTATATTAAGCGTCTCGAAAAATTGGAAAGTCTCGCAAACTCGTTCGCAGGAGTAGAGCAATCGTTTGCAATCCAAGCAGGTAGAGAAATACGAGTTATCGTTAAACCTGAACAAGTAAACGATGCCCAAACCGAGTTCCTTGCTAAAGATATCGCAAGAAAACTCGAAAATGAACTGGAATATCCAGGACAAATTAAGGTAAACGTAATTCGTGAAGTTAGAAAAGTAGAATACGCAAAATAACCTTTCGGTCGGAGTGCTTTGGCACTCCGATTTTGATAAAACACAAAAAATATGAAAAAACAATTAGTCTTCATAAACTTAAAAAAAGCTAACGTACTTTCTATTGCAATGTTTATAATTCCGCTTATAATAGGTGGAATATTAAAGTTTACGTTGTTTGATTCAATAGCTTACGGCTTAGGGTACTGGGACTATTTGATAGTTTTAGTGGCGTGTCCCGTTTTTTTTGCTTTGCATGAAGGACTACACGCACTTGCATTTTTAATCGGCGGAGCTCCAAAGAAGAGTATTAAGTTTGGTGCAATTCCCAAAAAAATGATTTTGTATTGTACTACTAGTGAGCCTGTGACACCAAAGGCATATAAAATTTCATTATTGACTCCGCTTGTTGCGTTGGGTATTGTTCCGTTTATCGCATCTACAGCTATATTAAGCTTCCCATATCTAATTTTATTTTCAATGATGATTTCGGGTGGTGCCGGCGATGTAATGATGTTCTATAAATTATCAAAATTGAAAAAGGTTAAACTCGTTTTAGACCATCCTAAAGCCCCGGCGTTTTATGCCTTATACAATGACGACGATTGCCCGGATGATTTTATAGAATACACGGAATGCGATGAAAAAAAAGTAAACGAACAAATTGGTTAAAAGAGAGAAAGGCTACCTAGGTAGCCTTTCTTTTATGTACGTTAGTCGCAGTCATAACAGTTGTCGTTTCTGTTGTTTCCACAACCACAGCAGCAAAGAAGCAGAATGATTATGATAATTTCACAACATCCGCAACCACCGCCTTTGCCACAGCAACCGCAAAGCAATAGGATTATAATAATCCAGCAAATGCAATCACAGCCACCACCGCCAAAGTTGAAACCGTTCATATTTTGCACCTCCTTTAAATGATAGGCTTTTGCCTTCACTACAAGTTATGACTGTTTTTTTATTATTGTTACGATATTTCAATTATTTGCGATTTAGTTTTTGGTATGGTACAATAATAAAAAATCAAAAGGACGATTAATAATGAGCAACAAATTAGCAAACAATGCTTTCGTAAAGCAAATCCCAAATATTTTAACCGCTTCCAGGATTTTGATAGCAATTATAATTTTGTTTATCAAGCCGTTTTCTATTGGCTTTTATATCATCTATGGTTATTGCGGTATTAGTGATTTATTCGATGGCGTTATCGCTAGAGCGATAAAAAATGAATCTAGCTTCGGCTCATTGCTAGATACAATAGGTGACGTTCTTTTGACGGTTACAGGCTCTTTCGTTACCTTCCGCTATATGTACGTTGTTGATAACGTTTGGATTTGGGGAATGCTTTCTGCCGTATTATCAATTTACGTATTTAGAGCAATAGGTGCTGTAATTACTCTCATTAGATTTAAAAAGTTTGCAATGTTACACACAATCGGTAATAAGATTGGCATGATATTACTATTCTTATTCCCGCTATTCTATCAGCTTTTTGCAAGCATTAATGGTGCCGATATTGCGTTGTACGTAATCTGTGGAGTATGTGTTATTGCCGCAATAGAAGAGATAGTTATTGAATGTGTTACTAAGGAATTTAACGAAAACGTCAAATCTATTTTCCAACTATTACCTAAAAAAGCATGAGTTCATAAATTTTTAGTTTTTAATCATCGTATAGGTACTTGATTTATACTACTACAAGTAGTATAATATATGATAACTATTCAACTAGGAGTATACTGATGATTAAAACTTTTTCACAAGGATTTAATTACGTTGACGGAAAGTTTGTCGTTGCTTCTTCTAACGAAGGTTATAAGAAGACTATGGCATATTCTATCATCGACGCTCATAACCAAGCAGGCGTAACCGAAAAAGGTAAGACGGTAAACGTCAAGTTTGACGCTATTGCTTCCCATGACATTACTTACGTTGGAATTATTCAAACCGCAAAAGCAATCGGTCTTGAAAAGTTCCCAATTCCTTACGTTTTGACGAATTGTCATAACAGCCTTTGTGCAGTTGGCGGTACCATCAATGAAGACGACCATATGTTTGGATTGTCTGCAGCAAAGAAGTATGGTGGTATTTTTGTTCCCCCGCATTACGCAGTTATCCATACCTATATGCGTGAAAATTTTGCCGGTTGCGGTAAGATGATACTCGGTTCCGACTCTCACACCAGATATGGTGCTTTAGGAACCATGGCAGTAGGTGAAGGCGGCCCCGAACTTGTTAAGCAAATAATAGGCAAGACCTACGACGTTTCTTATCCTGAAGTCGTAGCAATCAATCTTATAGGTGCACCCCGCAAAGGCGTTGGTCCCCAAGACGTTGCTCTTGCAATAATCGGCAAGGTGTTCAAAGACGGATTCGTTAAGAATAAGGTCATGGAATTCGTTGGCGAAGGCATTAGAAATCTTCCCATTGAATATCGTATCGGAATAGACGTTATGACGACGGAAACCACTTGCCTAAGCTCTATTTGGGCAACTGATGATGAAGTTAAAGATTATTTAGCACAACGTGGCAGAGAAAACGAATTCAAGGTTCTCGCCCCGAAAAACGGTGCTTATTATGATGCTTTGATAGAAGTTGACTTGTCTAAAGTAGAACCTATGATAGCACTACCTTTCCACCCCAGCAACGTTTATACCATAAGAGAACTGCTTGCTAATCCGTATGAGATTCTTGCAGAATGCGAACAAAAAGGCAGAGCTCTATTGCATAACGATTCATTTACTCTTACCGATAAAATTACTGCAGATGGCAAAATAAGAGTAGACCAAGCTATAATAGCCGGTTGTGCTGGCGGTACATACGACAACTTAGTAGAAGCAAGTGCGATACTAGAAAATAAGGCGATAGGCGATAGACTTTCCATGAGTGTATATTGCGGTTCTCAACCCATATATTTAGACCTTCTCAAGAAGGGTGTAATCGCCAAATTGACGGAAAGTGGCGTAATAGTTAAAACGTCTTTTTGTGGTCCTTGCTTTGGTGCAGGTGACGTTCCCGCAAACAACGGACTATCTATTCGTCATACTACTCGTAACTTTGAAAATAGAGAAGGCTCCAAACCGAACGAAAAGCAAATTGCTTCCGTAGCACTAATGGATGCTCGTAGCATAGCAGCTACTGCCGCAAACGGTGGATACCTTACGTCCGCAATGGATTATGAATACGACAATAGCGTAGAAAAGTTTAGCTATGACGATAAGGTATATAAGAATAGAGTCTACAACGGATACGGAAAAGCCGATGCCAGCGTAGATTTGGTTTATGGTCCCAATATCGCAGATATTCCCCCGATGGTTGCATTGAAAGATAATCTATTTATGAAAGTATGTGCAGTTATCGACGACCCTGTAACAACAACTGATGAACTTATTCCTTCCGGCGAAACTTCTAGTTATCGTTCCAATCCTTTAAGGCTTGCAGAATTCACTCTTTCTAGAAAAGAGCCCAAGTACGTAGGTAGAGCAAAGGCTGTTAAGGAAGACGAACTAAGTTTAGAAAAGGGTTCTTTATCCGCTGAATACGCATATGCATTGGAAATTGCAGGTTGCGATATAGATAATCTAGAAATAGGAAGCGTTGTATATGCAAGAAAGCCCGGTGATGGTAGTGCTAGAGAGCAAGCAGCTTCATGCCAACGTGTTTTAGGCGGTATTGCCAATATAGCTAGTGAATATGCAACAAAGAGATATCGTTCTAACTTAATAAACTGGGGTATGATACCATTTAGATATGCCGGCGGTGCCGATTTTGCAGTAGGAGAAATAATATACGTTAAGAATCCCGCATTAGCATTAGAAACCGGAAAAACGAAAGCACTTGTTATTAATGGTAAAGACGTAAGAGAAATAGAGCTTACCGTAGATGCCTTAACAGAAACAGAAAAGAATATCATTAAAGCAGGATGTCTAATAAATTACAATAGAAGTCAAATGAAATAAGGAGAAATTATGATATACGATAAGAAAAACGAATGTATGTCAAGGGAAGAAATGCAGGCTTTGCAACTTGAAAGATTTAAAGCAATTGTAAAGTATGCTTATGAGAACGTTCCATTTTACAAGAAAAAGTATGATGAAGCAGGATTTAATCCCGATGATATAAAAACATTAGATGACGTAAGAAAGGTTCCTTTTACCGTTAAAAGCGATTTAAGAGATAATTATCCTTATGGTCTTTTGGCTGTTCCAAAGTCTAAATTAGTACGTGTACATGCATCTAGTGGCACAAGTGGTAAACCTACGGTTGTATGTTATACGGAAAAAGATTTGGAACTTTGGACGGAATGCTGTGCACGTCTTTGTGCGGCGGCGGGTGTTGAAAGTGATGATATCGTTCAAGTATCTTTTGGATACGGCTTGTTTACCGGAGCATTAGGCATGCACCAAGGATGTCAAAGATTGGGTTGTGCAGTAATTCCTGCAAGCTCAGGCAATACCGAGCGTCAAGTTATGCTAATGAAAGACCTTGAAACAACCGTTCTAGTTTGCACCCCGTCTTATGCTTTATACATTGGCGAAATAGCTGAGAAATTAGGATATAAAAAAGAAGACTTTAAGCTTCGCATAGGTCTTTTTGGTTCAGAAGCATCCACTCAAGAAATGCATGCTGAAATAGCAAAGAAGTTGGGAGTGTTTACTAATGATAACTATGGCCTTTCCGAAATAATAGGGCCTGGTGTTAGCGGTGAATGTACGGAAAAGTGCGGTATGCATATTAGTGAAGACCATTTCTATCCCGAAGTACTAAACCCGCAAACCTTCGAGCCTTGCCAAGATGGCGAATATGGTGAATTGGTTTTAACTACTTTAACGAAAGAAGGAATGCCCGTTATTAGATATCGTACAAAAGATATCACCACTCTAGACCATACGCCTTGCAAGTGTGGAAGAACCACCGTTCGTATGGCTAAGCTAAAAGGCAGAACGGATGATATGCTCATTATTCGTGGCGTAAACGTATTCCCGTCACAAATCGAAGGTGTTCTCATGGAAATGCCCGAAGTTGGTGGTCAATATGAAATTCTTGTTTATAGGGAAGGTTATATGGACAAGTTGGAAGTTAAGGTAGAAGTTGCAGACGGAACACTACTTACCGACTATTCCGAGCTTATTAAACTACGTGATAAAATCAAACATAACCTTAAAACCGTACTACAAATTGATGCAAACGTTAAACTTTGTGAGCCTTTGTCGCTAAAACGTTATGAAGGAAAGTCAAAGAGAGTTACGGATATAAGAGATTTAACTAAGGTTTAGGAGAAAATATGAAAAGATTGATGTTAACAAATGAAGCAGTTGCTAGGGGTGCATATGAAGCAGGCGTAAAAGTTGTTTCTTCATATCCGGGAACTCCTTCAACCGAAATTACGGAATTTATTTCTAAGTACGATGAAATATATTCCGAATGGGCACCGAACGAAAAAGTTGCTTGTGAAGTAGCGGTTGGAGCATCTATCGCAGGCGTTCGTTCCATGTGTTGCATGAAGCACGTTGGCGTAAACGTTGCCGCAGACCCGCTATTTACCGCCGCATATACCGGTGTTGGTCGTGGTATGGTTTTGGTAGTAGCCGATGACCCTGCAATGCACAGTTCACAAAACGAACAAGATTCTAGATTTTATGCTAGAAGTGCACACGTGCCAATGTTAGAGCCTGCAGACAGTCAAGAAGCAAAAGATTTTGTTAAGCGTGCATATGAAATTTCCGAAGAGTATGATACTCCTGTAATGCTCCGTTTGACGACAAGAATTGCACACAGCCAAAGTTTTGTAGAACTAAAAGATAGAGAAGAAGTAGCAGACAAGCATTTTGAAAAAAATATTCAAAAATACGTTATGATGCCACAATTTGCAAGAAAAAGGCACGTATTCGTAGAAGAAAGAGAAAATAGACTTGCTAAAGATGCTAACTCAATCGATTTAAACAGAGTAGAAATGCGTTCTACTAAGCTTGGTATCGTTTGTGCCGGTTCCGTATATCAATACGTTAAAGAAGCAACCGATGCATCTATCTTCAAGCTAGGTTTGGTTTATCCTATTCCCTTGGATGCAATTAAAGAATTTGCAAGCAAAGTTGACGAACTAATGGTAGTAGAAGAACTCGAACCTTTCTTTGAAAATCAACTTAAAGCCAATGGCATTAAGTGTAGTGGTAAAGAATTGTTCGGAAAACAAGGTGAATATTCCACTGCATATCTACGCAATAAACTTTACGGCGAAGAAATGGTTTCTTCTAGCGTTAGTGTTCCCATGCGTCCGCCGGTTATGTGTGCTGGATGCCCGCATAGGGGTGTGTTCTATATTCTACGTAAGCTAGGAATCGTTGTAAGCGGAGATATCGGATGTTATACCTTGGGAGCACAAGCACCGCTATCAGCTGTTGATGCTTGTGTTTGCATGGGTGCAAGCATAGGTATGGCTCATGGTTTTGATAAAGCAAAATCCATCCACTCTCGTAAGTTGGTTGCCGTTATAGGCGATAGTACTTTCGTACATAGTGGTATCACTAACGTTATAAATGCCGTTTATAATCAAGGAACTTCTACAACTATCATACTAGACAATTCAATAACCGGCATGACCGGACATCAACAAAACCCTGCTACGGGCAAAACCTTAAAAGGAGACCCCACCGCAAAACTTGACCTAGAAGCACTACTTAAGGCAATCGGTGTCAAGAACGTTGTTGTTGTAGATGCATATGACCTTAAAGAAGTAGAAAGAGTTATTAAAGAAGAAACGGCTCGTGAAGATGTTTCCGTAATTATTGCAAGACGTCCTTGCATACTACTCACGAAGAAGTATCCGCCGGCATTCAAAGTAAATGATAATTGTAAAAATTGCAAAGCATGCTTAAGAATTGGTTGCCCTGCAATAGAAAACATCGGTGGAAAAATAAGAATAAATAAAGAACTTTGCGTAGCTTGTGGAGTATGTAAACAACTTTGTAAGTTCTCCGCAATAGAAGGGGGTTCGGAAAATGCTTAATATTTTAATAGTTGGTGTCGGTGGACAAGGAACTCTTTTGGCAAGTCGCATATTGGGTGCAATAGCAGATATAAGCGGGAACGACTGCAAACTAAGCGAAGTTCATGGAATGAGTCAACGTGGCGGAAGCGTAGTTACTCACGTAAGAATAGGTAAAGAAATCGGTGCTCCTTTGGTTACGGAAGGAGAAGTTGATTTTATTCTTGCATTTGAGAAGCTAGAAGCATTGCGTTGGGCATATTATCTTAAGAAAGACGGCGTAATTTTGGTTAATAATCAAGAAATTATGCCCATGCCCGTAATAACGGGAGCAGCGGAGTATCCCGATTCAATCTTTACTAAGCTCGCTGAATTAGGCAAAAAGACCGAAGTTATAGAAGGTCTTGATTTGGCTTGTGCAGCGGGCAATTCTAAGGCAGTAAACGTAGTTATGATAGGAGCACTTTGTGCTCTTATTGGAATAAACTTTGATGTTGCACTAGAAGCTGTTAGAAGATGTGTACCACAAAAACTTCTAGCAGTTAACGAAAAAGCATTGAATTTAGGATATTACAACAAATAGGAGAACAATATGACATACGTATTCAATGAAAAAATAGAACTTATGCCGAGAGAAGAAAAGAAAATTCTACAAGGCAAAAGACTTAGAGAAGTTGTAGAAAGAGTTTATAACAACGTAGCAACTTATAGAGCAAAAATGGATGAAATCGGCCTTAAGCCTGAAGATATTAACTCTATTGACGATATAGTTAAATTGCCTTTTACCACTAAAGTGGATTTGCGTGCAAATTATCCTTTCGGCATGTTTGCTTCACCCATGGAAGATATCATTAGAATCCATGCATCAAGCGGTACTACCGGTAAACTTACAGTTGTAGGTTTTACCAAGAGAGATATAGACGATTGGTCGGAAGCTTGTGCTAGGGGATTTGCATCTTGTGGCGTTACTAAAAATAGTATAATTCACGTTGCATACGGTTACGGCTTGTTTACCGGTGGACTTGGTGCTCATTACGGTGGCGAATATATGGGTGCAACCGTAGTTCCGGCTTCATCCGGTAATACCAATAGACAAATAATGCTTATGAAAGATTTTAAAGCAGACACTCTTTGCTGTACCCCTTCATATGCCGTTTATCTTGCTGATGAACTTCGCAAGATGGGGCTCACTCCTGCAGATTTGAGCCTAAAACAAGGTTTCTTCGGTGCAGAACCTTGGACTGAAGAAATGAGAAAGAAGATAGAAGAAGGCTTAGGTCTTAAAGCATACGACATCTATGGCCTTTCCGAAATTACCGGTCCTGGCGTTGCAACAGAATGCGAATATCAATGTGGCCCGCACGTTCAAGATGATTTATTCTATCCTGAAATCGTAGACCCCGTAACCTTAGAACCCGTAAAAGAAGGCGAAGAAGGTGAACTTGTATTTACCACTTTGAACAAAGAAGGTATACCGCTTATTCGTTATCGTACCCGTGACCTATGTTCTCTAATTTACGAGCCTTGTAAATGCGGTAGAACTAGCTTGAGACTTGCTCGTATAACCGGAAGAAGCGATGATATGCTTATTATTCGTGGTGTAAACGTATTCCCATCACAAATCGAATCCGTACTTATTAAAGACAAGAGAATAAGCCCGTACTATCATATAACCATCGATAGAATCAACAATCTTGATATCATGCAAATCGACGTTGAATTAGATAGGTCTGTTGCTTTTGACGAAGTTCAAGAAATTGAAAAACTTAAAAAGAAGTTGACTGCAGATATTGCATCTGCAATTGGCGTTTCCGCAAAAATCAATCTTGTTTCTGCCGGTAGCATTAAGAGAAGCGAAGGCAAAGCAGTTTACGTAACTGATAATAGAAAAATTTAGGAGGTACAATTATGTTAGTTAACCAAATTTCAGTATTTTTGGAAAATAGAAGTGGCAGAGTTGCAGAATTTTCAAGAGTATTAAAAGAAGCAAACATCAACATAAAGTCGGAGGCCAAGCGGTCTTA
>JAZNYA010000179.1:0-3115 GCA_045594145.1 Candidatus Stercoripulliclostridium sp.
ATAATTTTGGGCAGAAAAGCAAAATCAAAATTAAAAGTGATATTTTTAGGCGGAGTAGGAGAAATCGGAAAGAATATGACCGCACTTGAGTATGGCGATTCTATCATACTAATTGACTGTGGTATGACTTTTCCGGACCCGGAAATTAACCCCGGCGTTGATTATATAGTTCCCGACTACACCTATTTGATGGAAAATAAAGATAAGGTTAAAGCGGTATTTTTGACGCATGGGCACGAAGACCACATAGGAGCACTTCCTGTGTTTTTAAAGGATATACCCGTTCCTGTTTACGGCTCCAATATTTCGATAGCGTTTTTAGATAACAAACTACGCAAGAACAATCAAGGGGAATCTAACGGTAAGGTAGTAAACGACGGAGACGTAATAGAAATAGATGACTTTAAAGTTGAATTTATTGCGGTAACGCACTCGATAGCGGGTGCCTTCGCATTAGCAATAGATACCCCGCAAGGATTAATATTTTATACCGGTGACTTTAAGATAGACCATACTCCCGTTGATGGACGGCACACTGATTTGACGAGAATAGCCGAACTAGGCAAAAAAGGTGTATTACTGATGATGCAAGACAGCACTAACGTAGAGCGTGCCGGATACACTATGAGTGAATCGCAAGTTGGTAAGAGCCTGGATAACATCTTTAATGATAACCGCAATAGCAGAATAGTAATAGCTACGTTTGCATCCAATATTCACCGTGTACAACAAATCATAAACGTAGCAATTAAGTACGGAAGAAGGGTTGCGTTTAGCGGAAGAAGTATGGAATCGATGGTAGAAATTGCCAAAAAGATAAAGGCAATGAGCTATCCGGAAGATGCCATAGTCGAGCTTGATAAAATAAGCGAAATACCCTATGATAAGCTTTGTATAATTTCCACGGGAACGCAAGGTGAACACGACAGTGCTCTTACTCGTATGGCGTTTAACGACCACCGTAGAGTTGTAATTAGCGAAACTGATACCGTCATTTTATCGGCATCTCCAATTCCGGGCAATGAAAGAAGTATCTACAAGGTAATAAACAACCTTTCCAAGCAAGGAGCAAAGGTGATTTACGAGAGTTTGTATGAAGTACACGCATCCGGCCATGCTTGTAGGGAAGAGTTAAAACTTATGATACAACTTGTGCAACCAAAGTACTTTATTCCAGTTCACGGCGAATATAGACATCTAAAGAAGCACGTTGAGTTAGCGGTAGAAATGGGAGTGCCAAAGTACAGAACATTGATACCCGAACTAGGATTTTGCATTGATGTAAGCAAAAAAGGATTACTACAAGAAACGCCTGTAAAATGGGGTTCTACAATGGTAGTGGACGGCTTGGAAACCGGTTATGAGCAAGTGCTTGATAGACGTAAAATTGCAGCGGAAGGTCTTGTAATAGTGCTTGCAAAACTAGATAGTGTTCACCAAGATAGTCCTGTTGAAATTGTAACAAAAGGCACGCAATTGGACGATAAGCTCGTTGATGAATTAAAGGAAAGTTTAGAATACAAGGTTAGTGGCGGAGACTTTTACGGCATGTATCGTGAAGATGCGGAAAGAATTATTAAGAAGACGTTAACCCGTATTTTCTATAATAGAATTAAACGTTGTCCGCTCATAGTTCCCATAGTAGTTGAATAATGAAGACCTATCTTATTTTTACCGATTCGCATAGAGCAGAAATCGCAACCGCCATAAAGCAAAACATAAAGGCGGAGCTTCCTAATGCAAGGGTAATTATAATTGACGATATGGATATTCACGCTAATCCTATGTTGGACTTCATAGAGAATTTTACCTTTATTAAGGTAAATAAAGAAAAGCGTAACGCAAGAAAGGAAGAGAAGAAGGCGGAAAAAAATGTCGATGAACTTCCCACTTTCACAAATGAGTTTATGGAAGAAGACGATGGCTATAAGGCAATGCTTGGCTACTTTAATAAGTTTATGCCCAGTGCCATTATAACGATTGGGTATGGAGCCTTCCAAGAAGCCATTGCGACTAGAGATTACATAAATTCAAAAGTCAAAGTTATCAATTACGTTGATGATTATACTCTTAACAAGATGCTTGTAAATCCTTATATGGATGGTTATATAGTGGAAAATCTGCCAATTAAGAAAGAATTGATTTCACTTGGCGTAGATGCAAGCAAGATAGCAATTTCCGCCCTTCCCATTGAAAACAAGTATTATGACAAGGAAGAGATATTCAGTCATTATAGGGTGTCGCTAAACGATAGTCGTCCTACGGTATTATATCTAGCAAAAAGCGAAAAGATAGACCATAAGAAAAACATTAATGCACTTAAAAAGTTTGAAAACAAGGCAAATATAATAATATATGCCGGCTACAATCGTGAAAGCTATAAGTATGCATTAAAAGAAGGTATGAACGCTTTTAACGAAGGTGTTTCGTTACCCATGCTTTATGATAGGGCAGACGTTATAGCGACAACGGGAGCTACTTATGAAGTTGCGGTTGCAAGGATTTTCGGTAAAGTTATTTGTGTGCTAGAAAGTGATTTAATAATGGAAAAACGCAACCTTAACTACCTAAAGAGTATGGTTGTGGATTGCTCTGATAATCGTAAATTAAAAGAGTTTATGGAAAGCTATCCGTCGGGAGAGCATTATGCACTTTCGCTTAGAGCAAGAGTCATAACACGTCCCGACGTATTGGGTGCTTTAGAAAAACTCGATTGCTAGTCTTCTAGTCTACCGCTTTCAAACATATGAGCTAAACGGGATTCCTTCATGTCGGTTTGGGGAATCCATTTTTCTATTATAAGGTATGACAAAGCATGCAAGGTGAACGCAACGCCACAAGAGAGCATGGTCCAACCAAAGTTGTAATTAAGGCTAATTTCTTCGCTTCCTATTTGAACGAGCAAGTTTGCTAGCAACATACCGATTACACTACTTAGGAAGGAGTATTTTCCATTTCTGGTAATCATAAATAGCAATACGCCACTCACTAGAGCATATACCCAGTTTGTCGTAGCAAAAAATTCATTGCCGGTAAGGTTAGCGATTCTGGTAACTGCGTAAATTAAACCGCCGGTAATAAGGCCTAATGCCATTGCCGTCATGCTGGTAGAAAT
>JAZNYA010000180.1:0-8502 GCA_045594145.1 Candidatus Stercoripulliclostridium sp.
TACCCAAGATGCCATTGAATTTGCAGTTGCTGCAAGTGCTTTGAAGCACTCTGTTGAAGGCGATTACAATAGAGTATCGGTCAGTGAAGTAGAAAAACTCGCCAACGGTGACGGAAGCGGAAGAATAAAAAGATAATAAAAACTAAGGAGAAATAAACATGGTTGAAAAAGTAAAAGTATGGCTCGTTGAGCACAAAGACATTCTACAAATAATTAAATTTATTGGTATTAGTTTAATCGCTTTTGCCGCAGAATACGCTATTTTCTATGCTCTACAATATGGACTATATAGCACTTGTGGTCAAGAAGATTTCAAGTGGTTTTTGTTTGAATATAAGGGCGGAAAAGAAGGTGCTTTCGGTCTTGCCGGTTTTATTGCTTTCTTGGTTTCTAAGTGTGTTGCAGAAATAATTTCCTTCATCATCAATCGTAAAAAGAACTTCGAAGCAGACAATAATATCGTATTTAGTATCGTAACTTACGTTATTACCGTTGTTGCTCTAATCATCTTCAGCACTTGGCTAGGCGGTGCTCTTTATGCTCTTGTTGGCGATTCTCTAGGTGAATTCGGTACGACCATTGGTAAGTTGCTTGGTTCTTTCATCAGCTTCATAGTTATGTTCCTAATGGATAAGTTCGTAATTATGACTAAAAAGGGCGACAAAAAGAACAAAAAAGAAGCAGAAGTAGCTCAAGAAACCCAAGCCGTTGAATCTAACGAAGGTGGAGAAAACTAATGAAATATGATGTATTGACCATTGGTCACATCTCTCTTGACTACAACGTTGATTATCTTGATAATCAGATTATAGAAATAGGTGGAGCGGTAATATATTCATCCGCAGCAGCTTATGCATTGGGTCATAAAGTAGGTGCAGTAACTAAGCTTGCACCTGCTGATAAGGACCGTTTAAGTGCTTTGGTAATACCTAAGGAAGATATATTCTTTATTGAGTCCGAAAAGTCTACGTCTATACACAATAAGTATTTTACCGCAGATAAAGAGCGTAGAGCTTGTACTTGCAGAAGCCAAGCCGATGCTTTTAAGCTCAGCGATATTCCGGACGTTGATGCCGAAATATATCATTTTGCAGGTCTCATTTATGGTGATTTTGATGGCGAACTAATTAAAGCCCTTGCTAAAAAAGGCAAAGTTGCAGTCGACGTCCAAGCAACGTTAAGGCATCAAGATGCAAACGATGGCGGAAGAATGTACTTTGAAGATTGGGCGGACAAAAAAGAACTTTTGCCATATATAGATTTCTTGAAGACGGATGCTGCCGAAGCAGAAATTTTGACCGGCGAAAAGGACCGTAAGAAAGCTGCGAAGATGCTTTATGATTGGGGTGCAAAAGAAATTTGTATTACCCACAATACCGAAGTTTTAGCTTATGACGGTAAGAATTACTATACTTGTCCCATAAAAGCAAGAAATCTTAGTGGCAGAAGTGGACGTGGAGATACTACGTTTGCTTCTTATATTACCGAAAGATTGACCAAGGATATTCCTACGTCTTTACTTTGGGCAACGGCAACAGTTTCTTTAAAAATGGAAAAGCCCGGTGCTTTGCAAGTAGAAAGAAAAGACATAGAAGAATATATAAACACCTTTTTTAAGGAAGAATTAGATGAACTACGTTAAAGCTGGCATAGTTGGCTTAGGTGGCCGTGGAATAGGCTTACTTAGACAACTTGTAAAAATGAAAGATATTGATATTTTGGCCGTTTGCGATTTGTATGAAGATCGTGTTAAAGATGGTGCTGAAATAATCAAAAAAGCAGGTAGGCCGGCTTCGTTTGAGACGCAAAGTTACAAAGACGTGCTGGAAAAAGACGAAATTAACACTTTGTTCATCTTCTGCAGTTGGGAAGACCACGTTAAAGTTGCCGTTGAAGCAATGGAAAAGGGGATTGCCGTAGGGCTTGAAGTTGGTGGAGCATACTCGGTAGAAGACTGCTGGGCAATAGTCGATACCTATGAAAAGACCGGCACTCCAATAATGATGTTGGAAAATTGCTGTTACGGCAAATATGAACTTATGGTTTTAAACATGGTTCGTCAAGGATTGTTTGGGGACGTTGTACATTGTTCCGGCGGATATCAACACGACCTAAGAAAAGAGATTACGCACGGCAAGGAAAATAGGCATTATCGCTTGCAAAACTACCTGAATCGTAATTGCGAAAACTACCCAACGCATGAACTTGGACCGATATCTAAGATATTAGATATAAATCGTGGTAATTTGATGGTTAGTTTGACTTCTACTGCGTCTTGTGCGAAGGGATTACGCCAATATATCAACGACGGAAAAACGTCTAATCCTGACCTAAAAGATGTAGAATTCAAGCAAGGCGACATAGTTACTACGGTTATCAAATGTCTAAATGGGGAAACCATAACTTTAACTTTGGATACCACTTTACCGAGAAGCTATTCACGTGGCTTTACTATAAGGGGTACCAAGGCAATGTACCAAGAAGATAATAATTTATTCTTTAAAGATGGTCTTCCTTTCGTTTTTGAGTTTTATGCAAAACCCCTTTGGGATAATGGTAAACGCTATGTTAAAAAGTACGCTCATCCCATTTGGAAATGGTATAAAAAGAAAGGCGTTCGTGGTGGACATGGCGGTATGGATTATTTAGTACTTAGGGCGTTTATTGAAGCTCTTCAAAACGGCACCCATATGCCTATTGATGCTTATGATACGGCGTCTTGGATGGTAATAACCCCATTATCCGAGCAATCAATATCTAACGGAAGCATTCCCCAAGCTATACCGGATTTTACTAGGGGTAAATATATTAATCGCACAGAAAGAGCCGAAGGCTTATATAATATCGACAAATAATAAGGAGAAAGTATGAACGGTTTAACTAAATTTTATTGCAGAACGTATCAAAAGGTTTTCAAGGTTGTATCCGACACTATTATGCCGTGGAGAGTTCCTGAATTGATTACCGGAGCAGGTAGTATTAAAAAACTTCCTACTTTTATTATAGAAAAGGGCATCAAGTCCGTATTGGTGGTAACCGATGGCATGTTGATGAAACTCGGTCTTGTTCCCCCCATGCTAGAAGAAATGGATAAGGTTGGTTTAAAGTACGCAGTATATAGTGAAGTTGTTCCCAATCCTACCATTGATAATATCGAAGATGCACTCAAGATTTATAAGGAAAACGCATGTGAAGCAATCGTTGCTTTTGGCGGTGGTTCACCTATGGATTGTGCTAAAATCGTTGCAGCACGTGCCGTATGTCCCAATAAGCCTGTAAGCAAGATGAAGGGCGTTCTTAAGATACTTAGAAAGATACCGCCTTTCTTCGCAGTACCTACAACTTCCGGTACCGGTAGCGAAGCAACTCTTGCCGCTGTTATCACCGATCCCAAGACTCACGATAAGTATCCCATCAACGATCCCAGCATAATTCCTAATTATGCAGTGCTTGACCCTGAACTTACCGTATCTCTACCTAAACATATTACTTCTACTACCGGTATGGATGCTCTCACTCATGCTGTAGAAGCTTACATTGGCAAGAGCAATACTGCCTTCACTAGACAAGAAGCAGAAATTGCAGTAGACCTAATATTCAAGTATCTAAAAAGAGCCTATGACGATGGTAGCGATATAGAAGCTCGTCAAAAGATGCAAGAAGCAGCATACCATGCAGGTTGTGCATTTACTAGAGCATACGTTGGTTACGTTCATGCTATCGCACACTCAATCGGTGGAAAATATGGCGTTCCCCATGGTTTAGCAAATGCTATTATACTTCCCCACGTTCTAGATTACTTTGGTGACAGCTGTCACGAAGAACTTGCTAAGCTAGCAGATATAGCAGGAGTCGAAGGCGAAAACGTAACTGAAAAAGCTCTTAATTTCGTTCAAGCAATCAAGGATATGAACGAATATATGAATATTCCTAAGTACGTTGAAGGTAAGATTCAAGACGAAGATATGGATTGGCTTGTAAACCATGCCCTAAAAGAAGCAAATCCCCTTTATCCCGTTCCTAAGTTTATGGGTAAAGAAGAGATGGTTGCTATGTATAATCAAATTAAAGGATAAATTAGATGGCCGAAGAAATTACCATGCCGGGCGTAGTGCTCGTTAACGTTGGAGCAGAGAAAGAACTCGAGAAACCACTCGAAGAACTTTCTTTGCTCGCCAAAACGGCGGGGTACGAAGTTCGCGCTATTTTAACGCAACGTAAGGAGCATCCCGACAAGGCATATTATATCGGCACTGGTAAACTTTTAGAGCTTAAATCGGTAGCTCAAGCTACAGAAAGCGATGTTGTAATATTCGATAACGAATTAAGCGGAACCCAACTTAACAACCTAGAAGAAGAGCTGGGCGTTCAAGTAATGGATAGGGCAACGCTAATAATAGAAATCTTTGCTCGCCATGCAACGTCCAATGAAGGTAAGTTGCAAGTTGAGCTTATGAGAAAGCGTAAGATGCTACCAAGAGTGCTCGGCCAAGGCTTGACTCTTTCACGCCAAGGTGGTGGCGGTGGTGGTGGCCAAGGTGCTCGTCGTGGTGGCGGTGAACAGCAACACGAATTAGACAAACGTACCATTAGAGCTGAAATCAGAGACCTAGAGCAACGTATAGAAAAACTTACCCAAGAGAGAGCGTTACGTAGAGAAAAACACGTTAAAAATAAGGTAAAGACAGTTTCTCTCGTTGGTTACACTAACGCTGGAAAATCTACCATAATGAACGTGCTCACTAAGGCCGGCGTGCTGGAAGAAAATAAACTTTTTGCGACTCTTGACCCCATATCAAGAAAGATGTGGTTAGGGCTTGGTAGAGAATTTTTGCTGATAGATACCGTAGGGTTCATCTCTCGTTTGCCCCATGAGTTTGTTAGAGCTTTTAGGTCGACGCTTGAAGAAACTAAGTTTTCCGATTTGATTCTTCACGTCGTAGATGGCTCTAGCCCCGATTGTACTGCACAATTTGACGTGGTTAACGAAGTTCTAGCATCTATTGGAGTTACGTCTACGCCAATCATTTTAGTTATAAACAAAATGGATAAAGAGCGTGAAGACGACGTTCCGTTACCCACTAGCGATAACGTAGTTTATATTAGTGCTAAAACAGGCATGGGTATAGAACTACTAAAAGAGAAAATTTCACAAACACTTTTTGGTTATTCCGATTATTAGAGTTAAAAATTAAAACGCATATGCAAATTTACGATATAATAAAATCTAGGCACAGCGTAAGAAAATATATCGATAAAGAGATAGCGAGCGACGTTTTGCTTGCACTTCGCAACGAAATCGATATTTGCAACAAAGAAGGCGATTTGAATATCCAGCTTGTGCTAGGTGATAAAACTGCATTTAGCGGATTAAGGGCTAGTTATGGCTCCTTAAAAGGTGTTTCTAATTATATCGTAATGGCTGGTAAAAAGGGTGCTACTTTAAGTGAAAGATTGGGTTATTACGGCGAAAGAATAGTGCTAAAAGCTCAAGAGTTAGGACTAAATACTTGTTGGGTTGGGCTATCGTTTGCGTATAACGATAATAAGGAATTATATCAACTAGAGAAGGGTGAAACAAAAAAGCTAATCATAACCATAGGATATGGTGAAACGGCAGGCCATGAAAGAAAATCAAAAAGTTTTGAAGAAGTTGCCGTAGTCAATGGAGGCGTCCCCGAGTGGTTCAAGCGTGGCGTAGAGTATGCCTTGTATGCTCCGACTGCTATGAATCAGCAAAAATTTAAATTTTATTTGGACGGGAATAAGGTGAGATTAAAATACGCTCTTGCCTTCTATGGTAACGTGGATAAGGGCATTGTTAAATATCATTTTGAACTTGGTGCAGGAAAAGAAAACTTTTTCTGGGTAGATTAAAATATTATAAGGAGAAAAATATGAAAGTTTTAATTATAAACGGAAGCCCTAGAGTAGACGGAAACACTACGGTTGCCGTTAACGAACTAACTAAAACCTTTGCTCAAGAAGGAATAGAAACGGAAGTAGTACAAGTAGGCGGTAAAATCATTAGGGGATGTATCGCTTGTTTGAGTTGTGCAAAAACAGGTAAATGTGTTTTTGATGATGCAGTTAATGAAATTGCGGAAAAATTCAAAGAAGCAGATGGTCTCATCGTAGCAAGTCCCGTTTATTACGCTCAAGCAAACTCTACCTTAGTATCCTTGTTAACCAGAATGTTCTATAGTGCAAGGATAGATAAGAGTATGAAAGTTGGTGCTTCGGTCGCTGTAGCCAGAAGGGGTGGATGTTCTTCTACTTTTGATGAACTCAACAAATTCTTTACCATAAGCGGTATGCCGGTTGTTTCTTCTCAATACTGGAATTCTGTTCACGGAAGGGATAAAGGTCAAGCCGTAGAAGATGAAGAAGGACTACAAACTATGAGAGTTCTTGCAAGGAATATGTCTTTCTTAATTAAGTCAATAGCACTAGGAAAAGAACAATTCGGGCTTCCGGAGAAAGAACCTAGAATTTACACTAACTTTGTTAAATAGTATTCCTAAAACGCAATTAAGGATACCCAAATAAATGAAATTGATAAAAATAAAGCCACCGAAACAGGTGGCTTTTTGTTGCAAAAGGTGTGCGCCCACTCCGACTAAATCTACCGAATCGGCTCGCACGTAGGTGACTACTCCAAAGCTACCTCGTGGCACATCCCTTAAATCGCTTAGTGCTGCTGCGGTCAAGCTCTGACACGGTTCACGACCAGGAATTGCACAAGACCTTGGTATCAACGTTCCTTGCGTACGTCGGCTTTCCATAAAGTTAGCCTCGGTGGGTGTTCTATCCTGCTGTAGCGGATTGCAGGTTACAGGGCACCGCTAGCTCCCCATATAGCACGGATTTAAGTATATCATAATATTTGATTTTGTCAACAAAATTTTTTGTGTATTGGTTGCGAAATATATGGTAATATGCACAATATTTACTCAAATTCGGTTTTTATTTATTGACACGCGCGCGTTTTTATATTATAATACACGCGTATATGTATGTAAATAAGGAGTTTAATATGAAAAAATTTCTCGCAGTTGTATTAATGGTTGTTTTATCTCTAACCGCAGTATTTGTTTTTGTTGGATGTACTAATGATAAAGATTCTGACGTTCCTACAATTACCGGAATTACTGCCAAAGTATCTAGTGATGCTAATTATAAAGTAGGTTCTGCATTTGATACGAAATACATTACTGTTACCGCTTCTTTAAGTGATAAAACAACAAAAGCTGTTTCTACTACTCAAGCTATTAGTTATGATTATTCTGCTTTAAAGTTGGATAACGATGGTAAATTTACCGAAGCAGGTGATTATCAACTAAAAGTTACTTATTCTGATTGGTCAACTACTGTGACGGTTAAGGTAAAGGCTGCATAATTTACGGGGGATACTAGCGATGTATATTTCCAAACTTGTTGGTGAGAGAACTAAAACTTCTCCCTCTGATGCAATCATTAAAAGCCACGCTCTAATGATTAGGGCTGGTTTTATGAAACTTGTTTCTAATGGTATTTGGTCTTTAGCAATGCCGACTCAACGCATTTCTCAAAAAATAGAAAATATCATTAGAGAAGAGATGAATGCTGTTGAAGGACAAGAGTGTTTATTCCCTGTCGTTATGCCACGAGAAATGTGGGATGAATCTGGTAGATATTCTTCTATTGGCGATGAAATGGTTCGCTTTAAGGATCGTAATGGTAGAGATTTTGTGCTAGGCATGACTCATGAAGAGGCAGCCGTTCAATTTGCTCGTGATGCGGTTAATAGTTATAATCAATTACCCTTTATGATTTATCAGATCCAAACAAAATTCCGTGATGAAGGAAGAGCTCGTGGTGGACTAATTCGTGTGCGCGAATTTAAAATGAAAGACGCTTACTCTTTCCATATGAATCAAGAGGATTTGGAAACATATTACTATCGTGTTTATGCGGCTTATGAAAGGATTTTCAAGCGTATTGGAATGAAAAATTTCATTGCCGTAACCTCTGATTCCGGTATGATGGGGGGCAAAATCTCTCACGAATTTATGTTGCTAACTGACGTTGGAGAAGATACTTTGGTTTTATGTCCTGAGTGTGGTTATAAATCTAACATGGAAGTTGCCACTTGTGTTGTTGAAAACTATGCTGATGAGATAGAACTTCCTATGGAAGAGGTGTACACCGCCGATGCTAAAGAAATAGCAGAGGTAACCAAGTACCTCGGTGATGTTCCCGCTTATAAGACAGCTAAAGCTGTTTGTTATAACGTTAAAGGTGATAGCGAAACCACCGTTGTGTGTTTTGTTCGTGGTGACTTAGAGGTTAACGAAGCAAAACTTAAAAAGGTTATCATGAAAGAAGTTGTTCCTGCTGGGCTTGAAGGAACGCCATTGGTCGCAGGAAACATCGGTTGCCTAGGTTTAGAGAAGTTACAAAACGTAGTTGTAGTGTATGATAAGTCTCTTGAAGGAGCCAATAATATGGTTATCGGCGCTA
>JAZNYA010000181.1:0-6420 GCA_045594145.1 Candidatus Stercoripulliclostridium sp.
TAGAAAAATCCTTAAAATTTTATTAACTTTTCGTCGTGGGGCAATGCGAAGAAAAAATTTTACGAATAGATTGAAAAAATTCTTCAAAAAATCGTTTTTGTAATGTTTTACTGAAATATTTTATAAAAATGCTAAAATCTACCACTCTCGTATTGCTATTTATTCGCAAAACTCGTCTTTTGCGAATAAATTAACGTATATCCGGGTGACGAAAAACAATGAAAAATTCTTCAAAAATTCTCTACCCTACCACTATGCAAATTTCAAATTTGCATCACGAAATTTTATTTTTTCATTACGTCGTTCTATTAATTTTTAAAGAGCTCGTTTTGATTGGAAGGATTACTTTTTCAAAAACTTATTTTTTAATTTGTAAAATTCAAACTTATTTTAGGCATTCCCCACTTCTATAAAAAGTTAATTCTTTTATAAAAAATATTGTGTTTTACGAATAGACATGTTATTATTTTAATATGGCTACAGAAAGATATTACGACCAATTTAATAGAGAAAAATACGAAAAGTTCAACGAGATTTTGGAAGAACTGCCCTATTTTTGCAACGAATACTTTACGGGCATAGATGCTACCACTTCCGTTTTGACCAAACTTAATTACGCTACGGACTTATCTATCTTTTTTGATTTTCTAGTTCATAAAGTTCGTGGCTTTGTCGGCAAACAAATCGTTGATATTACCCTAAAAGACCTTGATGAGTATGTCTCTGCAACGGAAATTGAGTATTTTTTGCGTTATTTATCCTATTATACCTTCAAAGGTAAGCCCTATCGCAATGCAGAAAAAGCAAAAGCAAGAAAGTTGAGTGCAGTTAGGTCCCTTTTTAAGTATTTTTATAATAAGGATAAATTGAGCCAAAACGTTTCTTCCAAAGTAGCTACTCCTAAGCTTCATGATAAGGCTATAATACGTTTGGATGACAATGAAGTTGAAATGATGCTCGATACCGTAGAAAGCGAGCGTAAATTCGGCTCTAAATTCCAAGATAGTTATAATATTCACACCCGTGACCGTGATATTGCTATCGTTACCCTATTTTTAGGTACGGGAATTCGTGTTAGCGAGCTCGTTGGTATTAACGTAGAAGACGTGGACTTGAATAATAAGGCGTTCAAAGTAACTCGAAAAGGCGGAAATGTTGCCCTATTATATTTTTCTGATGAAGTTAAGGAAGCTTTGGAATTATATCTTTCTTGGCGTGAAAATAGACTTTTTAACGCCAATCTGTTGGAAAAGGAAAATGCTCTATTCATTTCGCTTCAAAACCGCCGTATTACCGTCAGAGCGGTCGAAAACTTGGTCAAGAAGTATACAGGCGTAGTTAATCCTTTAAAGGCCGTATCGCCCCATAAATTGCGTTCTACGTACGGCACCGCATTATATAGACAAACTAAGGATATATATATGGTTGCTGAAGTGCTTGGTCACCGTGACGTCAATACCACAAAAAAACACTACGCTGCAATTGATGAAGATATAAAGCGAGAAGCATCCACGAAAGTTATTCTCCGCAAGAACGATGACGATGATGTTTAATATAAGGCAATTTTTATAAATTTTGATCGCATATTTCTAAAAACTATTTCAAACTAGAGCAAACAACGGTATAATTAGTGTAAAAATGCAAACTTTTGTTTGCATTTTTTGTCGCATTGTGCTAGAATATAATCAAGTAAATAGAATTTTTGTCAATGGCATTGCTTAATTATTCTATTTATATTATAATTTAAACGGAGTTTGTCCTATGACTAAAAACGTAGAGATGCAACAAAAAATGGAGATGATTAAGAACTACATCTACGAAACCGTGGATGAGCGTGGTTGTCCCCCTACGATTAGAGAAATTTGTTATAAATTTGATATTAAATCTACGTCTAGTGCTTCCTACTATTTGCGTAAATTGGAAGACGCCGGTGAACTCCGAATAAATAAGCAAAAAAGCCGTGGACTAGAAGTAACCGGTAAGCGTTTGACTTCAAGAGACGTTGTTAGAGTTCCCCTAGTCGGCTCTGTTACAGCAGGTATACCAAAGCTTGCCGTAGAAGATAATGATGAAAGCGTATATTTACCACAAAACTTGTTTAGTCGTGTGGACGAAAACACCTTTATGCTTGCCGTAGAAGGCACTTCTATGATTGATATAGGCATCAATGATGGTGACAAAATCATAGTTAAGCAACAACCCACAGCTCGTAATGGTCAAGTTGTAGTTGCCCTAATCGGAGACGAAATGAGCACGGTAAAGCGTTTTTACTTGGAAAATGATAGAATTAGGCTTCATCCCGAAAATAAATATATGCAAGACAAATATTATAGCCCCGATGAAGTTAAGATTTTAGGTCTTGTAGTTGGACTTATTCGCACAGAAATTCATTAAGGAATTGTATGGATACCGTTAACACAGAATTAATTAGAGGGCATGTTGATACCATAATTTTGAATTCTCTTGCAGAAAGAGACCGTTATGGCTATGAAATTTTGGATATCATATCGGATTTGAGTGAAGGTCGCTATGAAATTAAGCAACCCACTCTTTATTCATGTCTAAAAAGACTGGAAAAACAAGGTTTTATCGACTCATATTTTGGTGATGAGTCCAATGGTGGTAGAAGAAGATATTATAAACTCACCGATAAAGGCAAAGAAACTTTAGAGCAAGACCAAAGAGAATGGGAATTTTCCAGGACGATTATCAATAGACTTCTTTCAGATAAGGAAATCGCCCTTAAGACCGTGGAAGCCCCTTTCGATCCCAATGAACTTCGTCCTTTAACTCGTAGAGTTAAGGCTCACGACGTAAGCGAAGAAGTTGCTTCTGCTGTTGCTCCTGTTCAATCCGAACCGGTTGTAAAGTACGTTTATATTCCGCAATATATTCACGTTCCACAAGGTAATCCTTTGCCGGAAAACGGAGTATTACCCGAAGGTGCATCGTTTGCAAGTGAGCAAGAAATTCCGGAAGAAGTTAAAAACTCTGCTCCTGTAGTAGAAATTCCAAAAGAGCCCGTTGCTCCCATAGAGCGTTCATATTTTTCCTTCCCTTTTGCACAAGCACAGGAAGAAGAAATCGTAACTCCTACCGAGCAAGAAGCACTTGATGCTTTGTATTCTTCCGTAATTACTAAGTCACAAGTTGCAGAAAACGATGTTTCCGAGCAAAAAGAAGCGGAAGAACCCGATATGTCCATCAATAAGGACGACGAAGAAGCTGCACTTATCGTTAAGGAACAACAAACCAAGGCAAGCAGACTTTTGGGTATTGGTGAATTTGCCCTTCCACGCAATTTGCTTGCAGACGATAGAGAAGAAGAGTCTGCCAGAGTAGAAAGCGTATCAAAAGAGATAGAAAATACTGCAAAACAAGAGCAGAATAACGAGAATATTAATTATAGAGAGACCCTATCCGCTTTCTTTGGTACTTCGGCTTTGGAAGAAAATGCAGTTAAACAAGCAAGTGCCACTCATCAAGCAGAAGTTGAAAGATTGGAAAATACTGCGAAAGCACGTCATTTTGGCGACGTAAAGCAATCTCTTTATGAAGACGGCTTCAAACTTAAGGTTTATCAAAAGGCAAATACGATAAATCATTACTATATGAAGTTTATTTATAGTAATCGCATCAATCGTGACGCCACCATATTAACCTATTTAGTATTACTTGCAGAACTTTTGGCTATGATTATTGCAAGAAAAGTTTTCGGCAATCCCCTAACTTACGTTATTATTGGTGCAATCGGCGTGCTTATTCCCCTAATTCCCACCTTAGTTTGCATCCTTAACCCCACAAAGCGTATACGGGCACAATTCAAGTTTAACCAAGCACTTGCTAATTCGTTTATTGCATTTATAGTAATTTCTGCAGTTAGCATAGTCGTTTGTTTGCTCCTTGACGTAAACATGAAATCCGGTTTAACCTACGCTCCGGTAATAATTGCTTCAAATATTCCCGTAGGTGTTGCCATTTATGGAGTGCTATATAAGAGTAATAATTATCATTTGAAAAAATATTAAAAAGTAAGGCTCGCAATAAGCGAGCCTTTTATTTTATTAAATTTGTTGTAGTTTTGCAATTTCTCCACGAGCAATTTCATCACATCGATTGTTGTTGACGTTGTCGCTATGTCCTCTCACTTTAATGAAAGTAATGCGATGCACGTTCATAAGGTCTATTAGGTTTTGCCAAAGGTCTACGTTTTTAACGTCATCTTTACCTTTCGTTCGCCAAGCATGTGACATCCAATAAGTCAACCAGCCTTTTTGTACCGCATCTACAGCGTATTGCGAATCGCTATATACGTAGACTTCACAAGGCTCTTTTAGAGCTTCTAGGCCTTTAATAATAGCAGTTAGCTCCATGCGATTATTGGTCGTAGAAGGATTTCCGCCGGAAACGATTTTTTCCACGCCTTTATAAATTAATATGGCACCGTAACCGCCTGCTCCAGGATTGCCGGAACAAGCACCATCTGTATAAATTTCTACTTTTTTCATAGTTTTTCGCTCAACAATTTGGATTTTTCTCTGCAAGCATCGATGCCTTCACCGACTATTTCAGCAAGCCCTTTGTCTTTGAAGATTGTAACTGCTTCTATTGTTGTGCCACCTTTACTGCATACTCGCTCTACAAGAGTATCGAGTTCAAATTCAGCAACGCCCGCATAAGCAGAGCTACCTTCTATTGTAGCAAGGGTTAGAAGTTTACTTTCTTCCTTGGTAAGTCCGCCTTTTATTCCGGCTTGTACCATTGCGTCGGCAAAAGCATATACGTATGCGGGACCACTTCCACTAATGGACGTTACGGCATCGAATTTGCTTTCATCAATTATTAAGGTTTTTCCACAAGTGTTTAGGGACGAAATCACAAACGATTTAACGTCTTCTGAGCAATTATCAAACGTTAAAGCCATAATGCCTTTTCCAACAACACAAGGAGTATTGGGCATAATTCTAACAATACCGATTTCCGTACCAAGATATTTTCTAAGGGTACTAATTTTAACGCCTGCCATTATGGAAAGTATGGTTTTGGCATTAATATTTGTTGCACTATTTAAAATATCGGCATAAAATTGCGGTTTTACTCCAAGCATAACTATTTCTGCATTTTCTAAGACGTCAAAGGCGGAAGTTCCTTTGGAGATGCCAAGGGAAACAAATTCGTTAAGCTTGCTTTCGTCAAGGTCGTAGGCAACAACGTCGGCTAAATTTAAGCCGAGAGTGTGGGATGAAGCGATAATTCTCTTCATAATCGCACCTGCCATAACACCTGTTCCGATAAAACCTAATTTATATTTCATAATTACTCCTTTTTTGGTAATAATGATTGACTTAGAAGAAATATTTGTATATAATAATTCTTGCATTTAGGGGAGTGGCTCAATGGTAGAGCAACGGTCTCCAAAACCGTCGGTTGCGTGTTCGACTCGCGTCTCCCCTGCCAAAGCACTTGTTTACAAGTGCTTTTTTGTTTATAAACATTTTACACTAGACGGCTATATAAGTCAAGGGATGTTAAACTCTACGGAAATAGGAATAAAAAAAGACTACTCTATTGAGTAGTCTTTTTATTTATAAGTTCAAATTATTCAGCGTCGTTATCGTCTGCGAACTTAGCAAGGTCAAGGCCTTTGAATAGGTCTGCCATGGTTGCACCGGTAGTGCTGGAAACATATTCATGGGGTACGTCGTCTTCAACCTTTTCTTTTCTTGCTTTTTTGCCTTCGCCCTTGTCTTCTGCCTTAGCAGCACGCTTATTGAAGCGGTCAGTACGGCTGGTCTTAGCTTTTTCTTCGCTTTCAACTTCTTCTACAACTTCTTCTACAGGAGCTTCGAGGAGAGCCTTGATAGAGAGCGTAATCTTGTTCTTTTCGAAAGAAACGATCTTTGCTTCTACTTCGTCGCCAACTTTGAGAGCTTCGTTAGCATTGCTAATCCACTTGTGGCAAATTTCACTTACGTGTACGAGACCATCGATGCCGGGTTCGATGCTGATGAATGCACCAAATTCCTTAATTCTTTCAACTTTGCCCTTAACAACGTCGCCAACATGATATTTTTCAGCAGCGATTTCGTAGGGTTGTTTTTGGAGTTGCTTATAACCGAGAGAAACTTTGTCGGAATCTCTGTCAGCCTTTAGAACTACGAATTCATACTTCTTGTTGAGTTCGAGAACGGTGCTTGGATCTTCAACCTTTGTCCAGCTGAGATCGCTGATGTGTAGCAAGCAATCCTTATTCATGATGCTTACGAAGATACCAAAGTACTTGTCGTCCTTCTTAGCAAAGCGCTTAACTTTACCTTCAACAACATTGTTAACTTGCATTGCATCCCAGAAAGCTTCTTCCTTAGCGAGTTTTTCTTCTTCAAGAATAATTCTTTGAGAAGCAACGATTCTCTTTGGATT
>JAZNYA010000182.1:0-3000 GCA_045594145.1 Candidatus Stercoripulliclostridium sp.
CCGCTTGGCCTCCGACTTCTGCTGAAGATGCCGACATAAGCTCTACGGTTGTTAGGGAAAAGATTAAAAACGGAGAATCATTAGACGGATTAGTCGACGTAGAAATTTTGAACGCTTTGCGTAGGAGATAAAGATGTACGATATAGAAGACCTATTATTTCAAATAGAAGAAGAACTTAAAAATGGTAAAAAATCGCTTTTTGGCTCTGGTGTAACTGTTGATGCTGAAGTAATATACGCTATTGTTGATAAAATCCGTTCGTCACTCCCGGAAGTCATAAGAGAAGCAAAGGCCATTGTTAGAAATAGCGACAAACGTTATCAAGAAGAGACCTTGCGTGCACAAGGAATAATCAATGATGCTACACAACGTGCCAACCAAATGCTTGCACAACACACCATAATAGAACAAGCACAAAAAGAAGCAAACGCAATTAGGGCACAAGCACAAGATTATGCGAATCGTCTCAGGCAGAACGTTAATGAAGATTTGCAAGCCTTGTTATCCGATGCAGAAGTTGCATTATCAGAGAGTTTGAATATAATTTCCAAGGCAAAAAATTCTTTTGACTCAAACAACTAATTGTGTTCGAAATAAAATAGAATATCAACATATAATCTACTGTGAAGAAAAGCAGTAGATTTTTTTATATTATAATTTATACTATCGCATTAGTTTGTGTTTTAGTTTCGCCTAAAAAGTACATGACGGCTACTTTGGATGGACTGGATTTGTTTGTAAACAACGTATTCCCATCGCTTTTCCCATTTTTTATTCTAACTAGAATTTTGAGTATTTTAGGAGTCGGCGAAGTACTCTCTAAGGTCATAGCAAAGCCGGTTTCAAAGCTATTTGGGACGTCCGCTGTAGGTGGTTATATTTTTATAGTAAGCTTGTTGTCTGGGTATCCGGTTGGTGCAAAAATGGTATCCGAATATGTAAAAAGCGGAGAGATAACCTTTGTTGAATCAAAGAGAATAATAGCATTTACGTCTACGTCAGGACCGCTTTTTATAATTGGTACGGTAGGGGTGGAAATGATGGGTGACGTAAAATTAGGTTACGTCGTTTTATTAAGCCATATAGCAGGTGCGTTTTTAAATGGACTGCTATATAGGGGGAGAGATAATTCTCTAGTGTCAATAGATAGTGAAGTGGTTAGTGATAGTTTTTTTAATGATGCACTTACTTCTTCTATTAGGGCTATACTTCAAGTGAGTGCAAGCATAATTTTTTTGAACGTATTGATAGTAGCATTGCAAGATTTGAAGGTGATAGATTTTTTTAGTAACGTTATATTTAGGTTTCTTGGCGATGCAAAACAATCTGAAGCAATTGCGATAGGAAGTATCGAGATAACGAAAGGTTTAAAAATATTTTCAACGTTAGAAAATAAAAAAGATATAATCGTTCCAATTGCTACGATTATATCTTTTGGCGGAGTTTCAGTAATGGTACAGTCTATGTCGTTTTTAAAGTCGATAGGCATTAAGGCTTCATACTATCTTTTGACTAAAACGTCACAAGCTATTCTTACTTATGCGGTTTCTAGCATAATGGTGTTGGTGCTATATTAGCAACATTTTTTTATTATATACGTTGTTGCGGTTAATGATGTCCAAAGTTCCTTGTGCTGTAAAGTCGAGTTTAATCATATAACGCAAGGACTTATCAACTTTGTTTATGTCACTATATCTGGTAAGTACGTTTTTGCAACCTAGTGAGAGAGCTGATAAAATATCTTTTCTTGTCGCCTTAAGAGCTAGGATTTGGACGTAAGGGGGGCATTTTACGCATTCCGCATAATTTTCTTTGGTGATATCGAATAGAGCGTACAAGCAGATTCTCTTTAATCTAGCCATGGTATAGGCCTTGGTTTTTGCTGATTCCAGCATTTCTTCGACGCTACTTGCGGTTTGAGCAGCTATTTTTAGTCTATTATGTACACCACCGGTTACGTCGTAATATTTTTCCAATTCATAGCCGGATATACTCTTTATCTTAAACAATGTCATGTCGCCCAATGCATCGCCTTGTGGACGTATTACGGATAGCATACCAACAACACTTTCTGGTACAGCTTTTTTAATGCTTTCCATATCGCCACGAGCAAAAGCTTTTCTAACTGCGGATGAAGAAGGTAGGGGCGTCGTAATGTCTGTAGAGTCAAAGTCACCACCTTGGCGTTTGATGGTATGAAGTTTTATATCTAAGCCGGCTTTTATTATGGCGATAGCATATGAAACGCCTAAAATGTTATTGGGTTCAACAAGTAGCGTTTCGATACCTTGTAGCTCTTCGTGCTCGGCAACGTAATCTTTAATAGCAAGAGCACGAGCTTTTGGGAAAACAATACCGGAATCGAGATGATTTCTAATGCAAGAACTTAATTCTTCGGGCTCGTTTGCTAGAAGTTCTGCAAGTTTTAGTATCATATCGGCATCACCGCACTCGCTACCAAAGCTTAAATAGTTAACGTCCGGGAAAGCAGATATCGTTTTAATTGCACCATAAGCGAAATTGTCGGCAGGGGAAATTGCATATATAGTAGGTAATTCGACTACTATATCAGCACCTGCTTTAATTGCTTGTTCTGCTCTCATATATTTATCTGCCATTGCAGCGTCTCCACGTTGAGTGAAGCTACCACTCATTACACAAAGTATAGTATCTGCACCTGTTTCTTCACGTGCTCTTTTTAGATGCTCGGCATGTCCGTTGGTGAGTGGATTGTATTCACAAATTATAGCGGTAATCTTCATTAAAATCTGTCTCCGATTTAAGTCTATTTAGCTTTTTTCTAAAACTGCTTGATTTTAGGTTGATTTCGTAGTAATATACTAAAGGGTTATATATATTATATTACTTTATATATGATTCCGTCAAATAAACAAAACTTTTTTTGGAGGCAAATATGTCGAAGTTAATGGATACCATTATCGCTCGTGCTAAGGCTGCTAATAAGCACATCGTTCTAGCAGAAGGCGAAGAAAGTCGTA
>JAZNYA010000183.1:0-14188 GCA_045594145.1 Candidatus Stercoripulliclostridium sp.
AACAAAATGCCATAGAATTGAAAAAATGGGCAAAAAGCTATAAAAATGCTTAATTTTGCGAGTTTTATCACTTCGAGTATTATAATAATTGACATAATTTAGAATAATTTTTAAGTATAATCACCTTCCGAATAGACAAAATAATCGGGAGGTGTTTTTATGTACTACTCTAAATCCTTTAAAAAATCATACTTAACTTGCTTTATAATTTTAGCTTCATTAACGCTTTTATTGGGACTAATTCTACCACCAACTACAGACTTAAAAGCCTTTGCAGAATCAAGTAATGAAGTCTATTTGGGCGGTATGCCCATAGGGTTAAACCTGCGTGCCGACGGTCTTTTAGTGCAAGACTATAAGCCCATAATAACGGAAAAGGGTACCGTCTATCCCGCAAAGGACGGTGGAATAATCCCCGGAGACCTAATTACGCATGCAAATGAACGTAAAATCAGCTCTCCGCAAGAATTACAAGCAGAAATAGATAAAAACAGCACGATTAACTTAAAGGTTTTAAGAGAAAATAACGAAATCGAACTCTCAGCAACCGCCGTATACGACCCGATTACTAACAAAAATAAACTCGGCCTTATCGTTAAAAACGATATTTCCGGCATAGGAACGGTAGCCTACGTTGATTCTAATGGTAATTTTTGCTCATTGGGACACAAAATCTGCGATTATAACTTCGACAATGCGGAAAAATATCAAATAGGGCAAATATATCCGGCAACTATAATTGGAGTGTATAAAGGCAAGGAAAACGAAGCAGGTGCTTTAAAGGGCGTTTTCGATAAAACAAAAAAACCAATTGGTTCAGTTAATAAAAATAACGCTTTTGGGGTATATGGAAAACTAAGCGACACCACCTTTTATAATTCGTCCCAGAAGGTCAAAATTGGCTCAAAAAGCGACGTAAAGCCGGGAAAAGCGTTCATTTATTCTACGTTGGACGACAATTGCATCCAAAAATATCAAGTAGAAATCGTTAAGGCCTACGAGCAAAGCACACCTGAAATTAAAGGTATGGTAATCCGCATAACCGATAAGCGTCTAAAAGAAAAATGTGGTGGAATAGTTCAAGGAATGAGCGGTTCACCAATAGTGCAAGACGGAAAACTCGTCGGTGCCGTCACTCACGTATTCTTAAACGACGCTTCAATCGGTTATGGGGTATATATAGATTGGCTCTTTTAGAGCATAAAACCAAGTGTTTTGAGTATAGTTTAATATGTTCAAAAAACTTGGTAATTACATAAAAGAGAACCTTTTTAGCATAAAAAGATGCCTTTTTGCCAGCAAAACCCATTTTTACGTTTGTCTTATAGCCTTTGGTATAGGCTTTCTTCTAGCTCTAGGTAAAAATTACTCCGACGTTACGTCCACAAATAATTTTATTTTCGTAATTTTTTCCGGTAATTCTTCCCCGGTTCCACAAATTATTCGTCTAATTTTGTGGCTAGGGGCATTGTATGCCTTATGGTTTTTGACGGCAATACATTTTATCTCCTTCGTAATATGCGGTTACGGCGGCATATTGCTTATATCATACCTAATCTTTTCCCGAGCCTTTGCCGGTATTTCTTGCGACGTATTATCCGGATTAATATTTACAATTTGTTACGTTTTACCAACTTTAGCAATCGGATTAATAGGGTACGTTTGTGCTTTAAAAGAAGTGCATGAACTATTAAATTATGACTGCAATAAAAAATGTCTAATCAATATTGCTTGTCATCAAAAAGCAATAAGAAAAAGAATAACTCCAATATGGATTTTAACGTCTCTTTCCATTGTTTTATATTGGTTGATTGTGTATGTGATTATAATAATTTTTGTTTAATTTCTTTCGAATTTGCATAAAATCAGCCACTCTCAGCATACTAGGGGAGAGGTGAAAAATGAAAAAGAAAATATGGACTATTTTGCTCGTTTGTTTGTCGTTTTTACTCGGAACCTTGTCGCTCACAACGGCATGTGCAAAGGGTGAAAATACGACTAAAAACGATACTAAACACTTAAATAATCACTCTTCTCGTTCCGCATATTTGGTGGACTACGATACGGGAACAGTGCTTTTCGAAAGAAATGCAGATGCTAAATATCCCATAGCAAGCATGGTTAAAATCATGACTTTAAATATAGTTTTTGATGAAATCGATTCAGGAAGACTATGTCTTGATGAAAAAATAACCATAAGCGAACGCTCGGCCGGTATGGGTGGCTCTCAAATGTTCCTAGAAAGTGGCTTAGAATATACCGTTAGCGACTTAATTAAAGGCGTAACCGTTGTTTCTGCAAATGATGCTTGCGTTGCTCTTGCCGAGAGAATTAGTGGCTCCGTCGAAGGATTTGTAGAGCTCATGAACGAGCGTGCCGTAGATTATAAAATGCTCGATACTAGGTTCGTAAACGTCACGGGACTTCCGGAAGACAACCAATACAGCACTGCAAAAGACGTATCAAAAATGATGAAAAACCTGTTAAATCACCAAAAATATTACGATTTTTCTAAAATATATCTTGAAAACTTTACCCATCCCGACGGCAGAACCACAGAGCTTACAAACACAAATAAATTAATTAGATTCTATCAAGGTTGTGATGGTGGAAAAACCGGTTTTACGTCCGACGCAATGTTTTGCCTTTCCGCAACGGCAAAAAGAAACGATACAAGATTTATAGCTACGGTTTTGGGAGCAGAATCCAGTAAAGAACGTAACAAAGAAATATCCGATTTGTTTAATTACGCTTTTGCGAACTATAAAACCATGAAAATTTTAGAAAAGGGCAAGCCGATAAACTCTACAATGACAATTAAAGGTGCTAAAACAAA
The DNA here is from genome assembly GCA_045594145.1 of Candidatus Stercoripulliclostridium sp. Lineage (GTDB taxonomy): Bacteria > Bacillota > Clostridia > Christensenellales > DTU072 > Stercoripulliclostridium_A. The sequence continues at coordinate 2,837 of JAZNYA010000183.1, forward strand.
CGTTTTCAGCTTAACCGTTACCGAAGACGTCAGCATGTTAACTAAAAAAGGAGCATCTGCAAATTACGAGATTAAGATTGCAGTAGACGATAATCTAAAAGCACCGCTTAAGCAAGGTGAAAAAGTAGGGGTAGTTAGAGTTTTTGATACTAAAAACAACTCCCTAATTAAAGAAACTCCTTTGGTAACAACCGAAGAAATAAGGTCTAAATCTTATCTTGATGCACTGACTGAAATACTAGAAAATTGGTTTCTCTCTGCATAACTTCGGTATAATTTTAGTAAAAAAACGCTCACGTGCATGTACACGTGAGTTTTTTTATGTTAAATTATGTGCATACATGCGTTGACACGCGCACGTATTTATTATATAATGTGCCTATCAACAAATATTTACGGTAAATATGTTTATTCTAAATCTCTTAAAAGCTGAAGGCAGTATTGCCGATAAGTTAATAGTAGCACTTGCATTTGTTCTTGTCGCGGCGTTTTCTATTGTTATCCATGAAGTTGCTCATGGCTTTGTTGCAAAGCTCAATGGTGATTTTACCGCAAAAGATAGGGGTAGATTAACTTTAAATCCTATGGCTCACCTAGACCCAATCGGTGTTGCAATGATGCTCCTAGTCGGATTCGGTTGGGCTAAGCCCGTTCCCATCAATCCCAATAATTTTACCAATCGCAAAAGGGGAATCATTACTGTTTCAATCGCAGGCGTATGTGCTAATTTAATTGTAGCAGGTATTTCTCTCCTTCTTTATTTCCTTTTGTATCCGGTTATTATTAAAACCATGTACGCCGCCGGCACCAGTGCTATTGTTAGCGTACTAATGAATTTTATTTATTCATTGCTAATTCTCGGAATACAACTTAATTTTCTACTCGCTTTCTTTAATATTTTGCCCATATATCCGCTCGATGGCTTTAACGTAATAAACTCTTTCCTTCCATATGGAAACGGATATCAAAAAGTTATGGTTAAATACGGCTCTTTTATACTTATCGGCATAATATTAATAGGCAATATCGGTAATGCTTTTGGCATTAGATGGCTAAATATATTCAGTCTCTTCGGCGATTTAATCGCTCAAATGATAGACAAAGTAACCTTACAATCACTACTAACTTTCCTTGCATAATATGATAGAAGAAATCAAGAACACAAATGAAGAACTTCTTGCAGACGTCGTTGAAATCGACACTGAAGTAAGCACTTCCAAATTATCTTTCCTAAATCTTTCGTATCATTTGTACGAAGAAGACGTTGCTCTTGACAAATTACTTGATATTTGCAAGCAAAACAAGGTAGCAATTAGAGATATTTTTATTTCTGACATTACTCAACAATATCTAGATTACGTTGTCGAACTCGCAAAAGATGAAAGAAACTATGATGATATTGCGGACTTTTTGGTTCTTGCCGCAACTTTAGTAGAGTTCAAAGCAAACTCACTTCTTCCCAATTTGGACTTTGACGACAGCGAATTTGATGAATTTATATCCGATGAAGAATTATTCTTCCGTAGGGCAGAAGAGTATGCTGCATATAGAAATGCCGCAGAAAAGCTGCAAGAATACGAGATTTTAAATAGATTCTATCGTGAACCCGCCTTTGGCGAAAACGAATATAAGCTGGTTATAAAAGAATTTTCGCTACAAAAAATGATTGATGCGTTCTCAAGAATGCTGGAAAGAGCGGAATTCGAAGAAGATAAACACGTAGAAAAAACTATACCTAACGAACGCTTTACCGTTGCCGATAGGGTTATCGACGTCGTAGAAGCACTTAGGGTTTATCGCAAACTAAGATTAATCGAATTGTTTGACCCAGACTTTAGTAAGCTAGAAATCATCAACACTTTCCTAGCCGTTCTAGAACTTTGTAAACAACAAGTTGCTACAATCCAACAAGAAAACGCAGACGCTGAAATCTTTGTTGAAGCAACCGCCACCACAGATACATTTAACGTACAGGAGGACGTTTTAAACGATGCCGTTGAATATAATTGAGTCCTTAATTTTCGCAAGCGGTAACGGCATGCACCGTGACGATATACATAAGGGACTAAAAGACAAATATTCTAAAAAAGAAATTGATACTGCACTCGAAAAGCTTAGAGCTCAATACTCTGGCGAGCGTGGAATACATCTTATTATTGCAAATAACGTCTATCAATTTCAAACAAATCCCGCACACGGTGATTTGCTCGCCGACCTTCTCCTTGAAACAAGAGAGCGTCAACTTTCCAAAACACTTCTCCAAGTTCTAGCCATAATTGCATATAAGCAACCCGTAACCAGAACTGAAATAGAAGATTTGCGTGGCGTAGGTAGCGATTACGTTATCGCAATGTTATTAAAACTAAATCTCATAGAAGCCGTCGGCAGAAAAGAGACAATCGGTAAACCGATTCTATATGGTACAACAAACGAATTTTTGAAGAAATTTGGCCTTGAAACACTAGAAGAATTACCCGATTACGACGACTTAATGCTCAAAATTAAGAACAACTTTGAAAAATATTATGCAAAAGAACAAACCTTGTTCCGTGACCGTAACATTGATATGACTCACCCCGAAGATGCCGATGACGCAGACGATACTGGTGTCGATTTTGCAGACGACGAATTCTTCAGCGATGATAACGACGATATCCCGGACTTCCTAGACGGCGAAGATATCGTTGAAATCGAGTAATAATAACCCACACCCTTTAAAAATTGACATCGATTAAGGAGCCTAACGATGCAAAGAATACTTACTAATATCAAACTTAACTCTCGTGCAATCGTCACTCTTTCTGTGATAATTTGCCTTTTCGCACTTGCGTTTGCGTTCACAGCCGCAATTCCGGCTATCACCAACGAAACGCCTGTTGTTGCTGAAGCCGCCAATACTATCGCCATCGGAGATGCAGAAACTTTCCGCTCTAAAGTTCAAAATAACGGAAATTCCGGGGACGTTAGTGATAACTTTGAATTAACCAGCGACATCACAATCGACGTGTCCACCGGCGTAAATATTTCTCACCTTAAAAATGAATTTAATGGCAATGGACATACGATCACCGTTACCGGCTCGAACGATTATGAAATCGGTAGCAACCATGATTATGAAGTAGGCTTAATTTTTGGTAGGCTTGACCCAAATTCCGTTGTTAAGAATTTAAAAGTTGTTTGGGAGGCAACTTGGAACGTTTCTGCTAAAAATGATGCACCTTCTGCCGATTATTCAGGAGCTGGTAGTACAACGCTTTATGTTGGTGGGTTATGTTCAAAAGCCGACAATGGGGCTCAAATCGAAAACGTTGAATTTACGCTATCAAGCTCTAGTGTAATTGCAGGTATTGGTATAGATACTGGTACCGACAATGTCACTCAAACGGGTGGTCAAGGTGCCGTCGTAGGTGGAATGATAGGTAAAAGTTTAGGTGCTAAACTTAAAAACATAACATTTATAAATAATGGCTCCATTTGGGCACGTGGTCATAACGTTAGTGGCGGATCGACCCACAAAGGCGTTACTGTTTCTCTTTCCGGACCGGATACTCGTGGAGATAGAGCTGTTGCAGGCGGAATAGTCGGAGAAACTCAAAGCGGCTCTACTCAAATTACTAATTTGCTATTTGACGGTAAAGGGTATACGGGAGCTTCTACAACAGGAAGCACTAAATATGCAGAAAACAAACCCGCTGCTTTCCATACAATAAACTTTGCTGGTGGTATCTTAGGCTTCACATATGGCGGTAGTTTTTCAATAACCGGATTTGTTTATGAATTCGAAGGAAGTTGCTACGTTAAAGAAGTCTCAGCACAGGGTGCAAATGCAGGAGCCATTTTAGGAAAAGGAACTAACGTTAGCATTAATGGCTTTTGGCGTAACACCATAGGAAAGTCCAATAATACTCAAATAGGCTTATGTAGCCATTGGAGTGAAACAGCGACAGCCACTCCTTCTATCGCTTCATTAGGCACACTTTCCAATAATTCTATTTCATCTATTGCTCAAGGTCTAGCATCTAATAATATTACTTTTACGAACTTAAGAGAATATAATGCTTCATCAAATGGATACTATGATGGAGCTAACATAAGTTATGCTAAAGTATCTGTTACTGATATTAAAGATGGGAACTTGTCCATTTTAGCTCAATCAGATGACCCGTTAGCATTTGTTTCTGCAGTTGGATATAATAAAACGGCAAATGGTGCTTTTACTTATATAAATTGCTATCAAAATGGCCTTGCTTCATCGGTTACTCTTGAACATAACGAATACAAAATCCCATATACTGTTAACGAAATTAGAGTAATCCTTGCCAAAAGAGTAAAACAATCCCTATATACAATATGTTCTGGAGACAAACCCTACGATACGTTTGGTATCACTTTTACAGGGGCACCTTCAGCAACCAACATTAACCTATTAAACAATTTGTATTGGAAAGCGGAACACGATAGTGATTCTTCTAAAGATACAGTAGGCGACTTGGGAAGGGCTCAAATAACTACCAACTCTAGTGCCGGTACGTACACAATGGTACTATATAGAAAAACTGAATCCGGCGAATCCGTTCCCGTTGCTGATGGAGAAGACCTTGGTGCAAATCAAATTGATGCACCATCAACAATATATCAATTTGACTCTAACTATGCTAGAGATTATAAATACACGATTTCTCGTGCTGAGTTAACGCTAAAGGACCTATCTTCTTCGTTTGAAAAGGAATATGATGGTACGTCTGAAGTTAACATTGCGAATTTGATATATGGTACGCATTATTCGTTTACTTTAAGCGATGGCACGACCCCCAAAGACACCCCTGAGCTTGATACCCAAAACGCAAAAGGGGCATTCTATGATTCTACCGGCAACAGCCTAGACCATACCGTAGGTCAAGGTAAAGTTGTTAAAGTTAACGGTATAAATCTTGTCGGCAACTATATACTTTCATCTACTTCCAGCACTACGCTTGTTCTTACAGGCTGTCGCATTAAGCCCAGAACCGTTACAATTGAATGGGGTAACCTGAGCCAAGTATATAACGGTGCTTTACTTAAACCTACCGCTGTTGCCTCTAACCTAATTGCAGGTGACACGGTTCATACTACGGTTTCTATTTATGCAAACGCCGATGATGCATGGAACAACGTAGAAGTTACAGGCAAAACCAACGTAAAAGACGGTACACAAGGGGATGCTGATTACTATATTGCAAGAGTTACTATTGCAACCAACCCCAACTACGTTATCAAGGGTATTAACGACGTAGATTATCTAGAAGAAAAATTCTATGTAACCAAAAGAGAAATAAGCCTAACGTGGTCTGCCTTCAATAAGACGTTTGCTTACGAAAACTTTGAAGTCACTTGTGTTGTTACCAATGCAAATTCAGCAATAGCAACAGGCGATGACGTAGGACTATCCGTTGACTATCGTATGATTAATGACGACGGAACGGAAGGGGAACTTGTTTCCACAATTATTAATGCAGGCAAATATGTAGCAATTGCATCTCTATCTAATACTAACTATGTCATAAATGGCTCTTCCGTAAGATTTGAAGACGTTAGAATTCTACCTATATCACTTCCTGTTGAGTTCTACACCGGAACGGCAAACAGTGTTCAACCGCTCGTATATCAAAAGGTTTCTTATATTGGAAGCGATGCTGGTCTTAAAGCTAAAGCAAGTTCTGCTGCAACCGCCGTGGGACTAATTGATGCCAATATTAAAATCACATATAATGGCAACGTAGACGTCGTTGGTACCTATACCGCAACGGCATCGTTTGTAGAAAGCGACCTTAACCCCAATGATGATATCATTATCTCCAACTACGCTGTTTCCAATCCCAACCAAACAGTAACTATCGTTCCACGCCCAATTACCCTTGCTTTCGGAGCAACGACTTTCGAGTATGACGGAGAAAAACACATAGTCTCAGCTACGATTAATAGTGGTCTTTGCACTGGTGACGTTGTTCAAATTTTCCCCGTCTGTTACATAAACGTACCGGGGGAAGAGCCCAAAGTTACCGATGCTATTAACGCAAGTTCCGATTATTTTGTAGGATACACAATTAATAACTCCAACTACGTAATAGCAGATGGCTATACGTCAAAGAGTTTCTCTATCAACAAATATGCTATAGACAAAGAGAACACTCTTGTTAAAATTTTACCTATAAGCGACTATACCTATTCAGGTACGGCTATTACACCCAGCATAACCGTTACGTTCAAAGATGCATCTTTACAACAAATTAATTATAGCGTTGCTTATTCGGATAATATCGATGCAGGTTATGCAACCGTAGAAGTTAATGGATTAAACAACTTTAGTGGTACTCTTACAACCACTTTCAAAATTAACCAAGCCGTTCTTTCCGTCAACTTTACGTCTTCATCCTTAACTACGTATAATGGTGAATACCAAGGAGTAACCGCCGAATTTATAGGTTATAAAAAAGATACCGACTTCGTAGACATGAGCATTAGCTATAGTGGTTCTTCCACGACTCCGATTAATGCCGGTTCATATACGGCTACCGTTGCTATGAATGGTAACCCCAAAAACTATGCTTTGACCAGTGAAATCAAGCTTAAACAATTCAACTTCACAATTCAACCCAAACCGGTTTCAATTGAGTTTAGCGGTTACACTAACCTTATCTATAACGGAACTGACCGCAGATATAATGAAACCACCAATCCTGATGGAATAAGGGTTGATTTCCAAGGATCCCCCATATGCACCGGCGATGATTTAGGTCTCGCTATAGCATATAGCGGTACCGCATCTATTCCGGAAAACGCAGGTAGATATACGGCAACCGCATCCTTGACCGGTGATTCTCGCACAAATTATAGCTTTAGCGAAGGCACTTCCAACTCAATCACGTTTAATATATCACAATACGTTATTAACGTAGTTGTTGATAGATTAACCATCCGCCACAACTACGATTCATACGTCAAAAACGCTAGTTATTCCATTGATGAAACGACGCCTATATTGGAAGGCAAAGACCCACAAATTTCTCTTGTCTATTTCCAAGCAGGCGGTGTAGAACTTACCAGCAATGGTGGCAAGCCATTGAATGCAGGTTCTTATCAAGTTAAGCCTAAATTGAACAATGCTAACTATAAGCTATATTCTGAAGAAAAAACTCCATTCAGAATTGACCAAGCACCGCTTAGAATATCCTTCATAAACGAAGGAGAATACGTCTATAACGGACAAGTAAAGAGTATTGGATACAAATTGGATGATGCTTATAAACTTAAAGGTACGGATAAAGTTTCGTTTGCAATTTCATACACTAATGAGGTAGGTGCTACTGCTGAGCCTATTGACGTTGGCACCTATAAGGTTTCCATTAAACTTCCTACCGGCGATACCACTGCCGCAAACTATTTCTTAGAAAATGCAAACGACCAAGAATATACCGCATACAGCGAATCATTCAAGGTTACCCCCAAATATTTAGCTATTGAATTCTCACATAATAGCCAAAACAACGTTTATGCGTATACTGGCAAAGAAATAACTGTAACTGCTAAGGTTAAAGGTACAAATGGCTCCATTTTGGGCTTTGTTAACAATAGTGGCTTAGTATTAGATTCCAACCTTGAATATGAAAAAGTTTCATTCTCAGTTTCACTTTATCAAGGAACAGAAATTAATGATGAATTCTTACTGGCGGGAAATAAAGTCAAGAACGTTGGCACCTATACGGCAACGGCAAGACTAGATGAATCTAACCAAGTCAACCAAAACTACGTCATTTACGAAGATAACCAAATTGATTATCCGACGACTTCAAAGATTGTCATCAATCCGAAAGCTATTAGATTCTCAACAAAAGATATCGCCTTCTCCAAAATTTATGGCGATGCAGACGGAGAATTGCGTATCATACTCACCAAAGATAACACCTATGACGGCCTTGTCGGTGAAGATAAACTTTCCGTTGTTCTACAAAGAGAAAGTGGTGAAAACATTACTAAAAACGCCCCTGGCTACGCATATATTGGATTTACGCTTTATAAAAACGTAGGCTCTGACGATGCTGAAATATGGGAAGAAGTCATTGGCGAAACCAACTATTCGCTCTCATTTGGACCCGAGTCCGACCAAAGTAGGTTCCATATTAATGAGAAAAGAGTAGAATTTGAGCCTAGAGTATTCGAATTTGACTATAACACCGAAATAGGTGATTTGAAACACGTAATTAATCTTACTTCGACCGTCCTTGGCAACTACTCCGTTACGGTAACGTTGAGCCCGATTAACTCCGAAACTATAAAGAAGGGTACAAATGCCGGTTTATACGATTTATCACTATCGTTTACCACTGATAACAGCAACGTTACTTGTGTCATGGCACCTAACTCGAACAAAGATAAAATCCGCATCGTTGGTAAGAGTATCGAAATTGCTTTAAATTGTGACCTTAACATCACTTATGGAGATCCCGTGCCTGAGTTTGATAATGCATTGACCATCGTAGATATGGATGGACTTAAAGACGCTGGCATCGATGCTTCAAATTATAAGAATTTTGTACGCATCTCACGTGAAGTTTCGGACGACATTCTTCCCTACAAAGAAAGTGGTTATCAAATAACCATTGAATTCTTAAAAGATACGAATGGAGATAACATTGGCGATGTTGTTGACGAAAACTACCGTGCAGTTGATAGTGAAGGAAACAACGTAAACTACGTATTATTCGTAGAAAAGTATGACCTTGGCCTAGAATTTAGCGAAAATATATTCAATGATGAAACGCATGAAAAGCATGGTAACACGCCGGATGTTATAATCAAAAAATCTTACGATGGCACTACGGAAGCTAAATTTAATACCTTAGGAAACACCGTTTTGACCAATATTCCTAGCAAGTTTGCAGACCATAGACTTTCTGTATACGCAAGATATGAAGATGCCAATGCCGGAGAAGACAAAAAGCTGTACGTATACTACGAATTTAAGATACCAAACTATGCAAACAACTACATTTTGCCCGGTGACAATGGCAAAATCTTATATACCAACGTTGCAACAATTGAGAAAGTTCAATTGACGGTATCCTTTGCAGATGGCGATTACGACCTTGTTTATGGAGAAAAGTATTCATCTTTAAGCGGAGAATCCAACGTAGAAATGCCGTAACTAGTTTATAGTGGCTTAATTTCACCTGAAACACCCGAATCCATCGGTCTTACCGACGCTTTGAGTATTAAATATAAGGTAGGGGCAAGTTACATTGATGCAACGTCCGCTATGGATGCCGGCTCACATACCTTGACTATAGTAAATAGTAAGGCAAGTTTCACTAACTACATAGTCGACACTTCCGCCACAAAATCCGTAGTTGTCACACCTAAAGAAATTTATGTTTCTGCCGGTGAAACCTTTGAAAAAACGGTTGATGGCAATTGGAACGTAGAACTTGGCGTGGAGAACTACGTAATAAACGGATTGATAGAAAGAGATGCTAACATGGCTAACGCCTTAACTATCGATTTTAAAGCTCGCATTTCTTCACTAGAACCCGGCAATACTACCGTTGTTATGACCATAAACGGCATAAGTGGCTCAAGAAGCTTCAATTACGTGTTAATCAATGAAGAAGCCTATAGAACCATTACAATCCCTGCAATCATTAAAGAACTAGCCGTTGCAAGCTTTGATGAAGAAAGTTATCTATTCACATTTGATAATACGCCTAAATCTATTGCTCCTAGCATTATGGAAGGCTCTATGCAAGAAGGCGTTAAATATATCATCAAGTACCAAGGAAGACGCTTTGACGGTGTCGATTATATCGAACAAATGAGTGCACCCACCAGAGCCGGCACATATACCGCAAATTGCTATTTCTTCCATGCAAGCGATGAAAATACTCCGACTAAACACCGCTTACTTGCAAGTGCAGAAATCATTATTGATAAGGTAACGCCTAGGTTGTACTTCAAGGGCAACGTATCACAAACCTATGGCTCGTTTACGGATATTCAAGCATTCGTTCTTGCTCCCGGCCTTGATAAAGAAATAGAAGTACAATATTCATTTGAAAACGAAGATGGAACTCTACCGACGTTCCCGCCGGCAGGAAGACATACCGTAACGGCAGCCTTTGATGAAACGAACGATTATCTAGACGTAGATGGTTCTCAAAGCATACAAATCAAGCAAAAAGCCATAAGTATTGCTTTTGATAGCTACAAGAACCTAGTTTATAACGGCTACACCAGAAATGATGACGTAAAAGTACACTTGAACGGCGTAGTTGCCGGTGATACTTGCGAACCGGTTAAGATTTACAACGTTGAAAGCGTAAAAGATGCAGGAACGTATAGACTTATTGTAACTCCGTCCAACCCGTCTTACATGATTTCCGGTAGCAACTCTATTGAGTTTACAATCGCCAAAAAAGTACTCAACGTTTCTGTTCCCAGCGGAATCGTCACGAACGCCGGCGTTGCACCGAAGATTGAGCTAATCTACACCGGATTTGTAGAAAATGAAAGTGTTCTTGATATAGCAGTTCTTCCGACGCCCAAAATCACAAGTGCGAAAGTTGGCGTTAATGCTGTAGAATTCAACGAAGGATTCGATGAAAACTATTCCTTCAACTATATAGTTGGCGTATATACGATAGTTTATGAATCCGAAAACGAAGGAAAGACTAACATCACGCCTTACGTCATAGCCGGTTCTGCAGTTGGCGGAATATCGTTAATCTTCATAATCGGATATCTCGTTAAGATTGGAAACTATAAGGCAATTGCTCGTGGCGTAGCAAAACGTAAAATCCGTAAGGAAATGATAAATAAAGCTATTAAAAAGAAATAATCATTTCCGCATTTAAATTTTAATTACTGCCATACTGAAAGGGTATGGCAGTTTTTTTTAGAATTAAACTTATAGATAGCGTTTTCCACGTTCGAATTAGAGCCTGGTTGTTAAAATTAAATATTGATATAATGCAAGAACCTGATGGTTTACTAATAGTTAGCAAAAGACGCAAATATAAACTAAATAAAAAGGCGAAAAGCAATAGGGAAATGCCTTCCTCAAATAAACCACTGGTCACTTTATTAAGGGAAAACTCATTTATTAAGTATAGCATTGGAAAACACTTGGTTTTTTTAACCACGAAAAATGAATTATTGCAATTAATTATAATTTTTGCATTAATTAAGAATACTAGGGGAGCGTTTTTGAAGGAAAACCCTAAGAAATCGTTAATTTTCTACAAGCTTCCAATTTTGGACATAAACGGAAAAGTGAACGTAAAATTGCACTTTATAAGTATAATTTCTTACCTTTTTAAGATA
>JAZNYA010000184.1:0-2144 GCA_045594145.1 Candidatus Stercoripulliclostridium sp.
CTGGACGGGTAAGGTTGACCCCGTTGCATTTACCATTTTTGGTAGAGATATTGCGTGGTATGGTATTTTTATCACACTGGCAATGTTGACGGGACTTATTGTTGCGACTATTCGTGCTAAGAAAATAGGGCTATCTTTTGATGACCTAGTAGAAGTTTTCATTTGCGTAATACCGCTAGCTATAATTGGTGCAAGACTTGGTTACGTTATGGTTCGTCCCGAATATTTCCCGTCCAATTTCGGTTGGGAAGATTTTGTAAACGTTATTGCGGTTTGGGACGGTGGATTAACGATTATGACCGGCGTACCTTTTGGCGTTTTAGGTGCACTTGCTTGGGCAAAATGGAGAAAGGTAGATTTTGTTCACGTTGCCGACGTCGTAATGCCGGTAATACTTCTTTCGCAAGGCTTAGGAAGATGGGGCAACTTTATGAACCAAGAAATTTATGGTGCTCCCATAACCAATCCTTCTTTACAATGGTTCCCCATGGCTGTTTATATTGCACGTATGGGCGGTTGGTATCAAGCGACCTTTTTCTATGAAATGGTCCTAGATATCTCTTTCTGTATAGCAATAATAATTCTTCTTCGACATTTGCGAGTTAAAGGTGCCGGTATTTGCCTATACACTTTCTCATATTCGTTAATTAGATTTATACTAGAATTTTTCCGTGACGACGGTGATTTGTATGCGGTTATCAATTATAACCAAATCATATGTGGTGTGCTAGCACTCGTTAGTGCCGGTATTCTCGCCTTCTTAATCGTAAGACTCGTAAAAAAGGGCGAAAAAATATGGTATGGCAAGGGTGGTATACCCAAAGAATTATTACCTAAAGTAGAAATATATTCCAAAGCAAAGAAGAAAGAAAACGAAAGTAAATAGGAGAAAAGATATGAGAAACCTTACTTTACTAACCGATTTATATCAACTTACTATGATGAACGGATATGCTGAGACTGATATGGCGGATAGGGAAGCCGTTTTCGACTTATTCTTTAGACCTGCCCCCGGCCTTGATTTTGGCATAGTAGCCGGCCTAGAACAAGCCATTGATTACATCAACAATCTTCACTTTGACGAAAGTGACATAGCATATTTACGTTCACTTAATTTGTTCGGTGAAAAATTCTTCGAGAGAATTAAAAAATTCCGTTTTACCGGAGATATGTATGCTTTGAGAGAAGGGGAAATGATATATCCTTACGAGCCTATCGTCACTATTAAAGCTCCGTTATTTGAAGCACAACTTGTAGAAACGGCTCTTCTCAATATTATTAACCACCAAACGCTAATAGCAACCAAGGCTATGAAGATGGCAAATGAAACGACGGGAGCGATTTCCGAATTCGGTCTAAGACGTGCTCAAGGCCCCGATGCTGGTTTATACGGAGCAAGAGCAGCTATGATTGGTGGATGTACTTCTACGTCGAACGTGTTAGCCGGAAAGATGTTTGATATAAAAATAAGTGGTACTCATGCTCATAGCTGGGTAATGAGCTTTAGTAGCGAACTGGAAGCTTTTAAAGCTTATGCAAAGATGAATCCAGATGCTTGCCTTTTGCTAGTGGATACCTATGATACTTTAAAGAGTGGTGTTCCTAACGCCATAAAGGTATTTAATGAGCTTAAAGCAAACGGCCATAAACCTTTAGGAATCAGGCTTGATAGCGGTGACTTGGCATATTTGAGTAAAAGAGCAAGAGAAATGCTGGATAATGCCGGACACACGGAAGCCAAAATATTTGCATCAGGCGATATCGATGAGCATATTATAGCCACACTAAACGCACAAGGAGCTAAAATCGACGTTTGGGGAATAGGAACTAAACTCATAACTTCCGCACCTAGACCTGCTTTAGGCGGCGTTTATAAGCTTGCTGAAATACAAAACGGCGAAGGCGTATGGGAGCCCCGCATGAAGTTTAGCGATACTCCGGAAAAGATAACCAACCCGGGCTATAAGACCATATTCCGTATTTATGACGAAAAGGGCATGGCGGCGGCGGATTTGATTGCACTAAAGGGAGAAAGCATAGATACCACTAAGCCACTAACCATATTCCATCCCATAGAGACTTGGAAGAAGACCACGTTTGAAAAGTATAGCGTAAGAGAACTACACGTTTGTGTATTTGAAAGG
>JAZNYA010000185.1:0-10438 GCA_045594145.1 Candidatus Stercoripulliclostridium sp.
ACCGCTTGGCCTCCGACTTCGGCAATACCATGACTTTCGACCAATACTTGAACGCAGGCGACGGCTCCTTCGTGCTTCCCAAAGACATCACCGTAACCTTCGGCGACGTATCGTATTCCTTCAAGGACACCGATAACGTCAAGTATGAAATTCGTTATAAGAACGATACTACTGCGTTTGCGGAAATCGATGCTATTCCGTATAACATCAAGGGTAACGTCTTGCCCGCAGAATACGGTTACGGCGTAAATGATGAAATATACCTAAGAGTAACTCTACCCGACGGCAACGATAACTTGCGTCTAATCGTAAGCTTCCCCTGCAGAACGCTAAATGAAGTAAGCTATTATTCCAAGACCGAAGAAGGTAAGAATATGCTCGTTTCCGGCATGTATTACATAGACCCCTACGACAGAGCAACCTATAATATTCCTACCAGTGCAGAGTTCAAGTACTATTCATACTATAACTCCGAAAGCGACAATGCAGTAGCCGAAGAATATATTACCCAAAACGTCAAGTGGACGCTGGAAGGGGAAGAAAACGCATCCAAGTTCACCATTGATGAAAACGGTAACTACGTATACGTAGGCGGTGAATATGGCGGTGCAAGCTACCTATTCTACTCCAAGCTGGATAAGTTCGAAGAAACGGAAAAAGACCAATACTTCATCTTGCAAGTATTCGTTCTCAATAGAACGGTAACTCGTCCCGTAGAATATCCCAGCGTATATAAGGTAGAAAATCCCTTCACCTTGCTTGTAAACGACCTACCTTCCACTTTGACTGCAAGCGACTTCTTTAATTTGAATACTCCTGTAATCGCAAGTGGTAATGAAGAAGATTTGAAGGCAAAACTAAGTGCAAAGGGTACCGTTTCCTACCATGCTTATGCTGGTGGCGAAAGCGTATATAACGCCGACTTCATTGCAAACTTTAAGCCTGTAATACCCAACGTATTGTGGAAGAAAGGCAACACCATGGATGCGGAAAATCTCGTCAACGACGACCTAACCGCCACCGGTGGCTATACCTTCACCATATATGGTGCAATAGGTATGGGAGAAGGCGAAGCACGTACCTTCGGACAAGTACTGGATATGAGTTTGTCCGCTAAGGCATGGAGCTTTAAGGAAATCAAGTACTATAAGGACGGCGTAGTAGGCGACGTTGTCGAACCCAAAGTCATAGAGTTCAACGACTTCACGCTTGTATCCATAGAATCTGCATTTGCAGTTTCCTTCAGCGTAACTGACGACCTTGGCAACGTAGAAACCGTAGACGTAATATTCTACCCCGAATACTACGTTGATAGCGAAGCTAAGGAAAGAACGGTAATGGTATGGAACAAGACCGATTGGTACAATGAAGCGGAACTCGGCTCCATTACCTTCATAAACAGATTCAAGAGCGAAGCAAAGAACACCGTCACCACCAATGCCGTTTATAAGTTCGATACCCAACAAGTAGGTATTGATGAACTTAACTTCGGCTTTGGTGAAGGTTATGCATATAGCGGTGAAGTAGAGCTTGTAATCGACCCGTTGAACCCCGTAGTTCCCACTACGGCTCTTGCAAGGGGTAGATTGAACCTTGATGCTCAAACGCTAATTTATCTTGGCGAAGTCAACGTTGAGTGGGAAAACACCGATGCAAGCGACCCGGCAAGCATATATAATATGAATATGGCAGGCGGTAGCAAGACGGTATACTGCAACGTAACCAGCATGGACGATAACTCCACCGAGTTTAAGTTCGCAGTTCGTGTAACCTACTTGAACCGTACTCCCACCAAGATTTCCACCACGGAAACCGGCTATACCAACGTAGCAAAAGACGGTGCATATTATCCCTTGCTCCGTACCCTTGTGGATGCCGACCAAAAGGTTATAAAGAACTATACCTTCGTAGTAGACCCCACGCCCACCGATTCCAGACTCTTCGATATAGAAGGTGAAACCAACGTACTATATCCTTTGCAAGCAGGCGGATATAAGAGAAGCCACTATCGTTTGCCTTCCAGCATCGTATTGAACTTTGCTAACGATTACAACGCAGGCGGAATAGGAAGTGAAGGTGTACTCAAGCTCGGTTCGGAAATCACTCTCATAGACGTAGAGTGGGTTCTCAGCCGTGATATTTCTCTCATCGGAACGGCTGTTAGCGGAAGCAATATAAGTGCTCAAATAGCAAGATTCCGTGTACAATACGTTGCAGACGGACAAATCCATACGTCCGACCTATATAACTTTGTTGGAAGCGATGCTCTCGGCGGACTACTCACGCTACAACTCACCACGATTAATAGGCAAGTAACCAACACCTATATTCTAAGAAACGGCGAACAAGAAATTCTTTCCGAAGTTCCCGCAGGTGCTACTACCGATTATCAACAAGCTCGTGACGAGTTCTACATCGACCCCTATAACATCTCCTTCCCGAGCGACGTTTACGTCATCTTCGATGGCTCCACCATACCTTATCACGCTACCGAAGTAGAGTGGACGTATGACGAAAGCCACCTTAAGAAACACGGCGTTATCACCGGCCAAGTAGAAGCAAAGTACATGCAAATTATGGCTTCTATGACGGTTTATGGCACGACGTTACAAGTACAATTCCCCATCAAAGCTCGTAACATCCCGGTATCTAAAGACCTAGGAAACGGACAAACGACCATGCAACCCATGAGTGCAGGTACGCTTTACGTTCTAGCCGGTGTTCCCTTGGAACAACAACTACCCACCGAGCTATATTATCGCTTCGACTACGCAGATGGCACTTCGGAAATCGCATCCGTACCGCTAACCTTCCCGCCCAAGAGCTTGTCCACCGTCCAAACCGACGTAGTAGGTAGGGTATATTCCGGTGTCGAAGCAAAGCTTGGCTTGGTTGACGACGACAACGTATTCTTCACCATCAAGGTTGTAGACCCCAAACTTTACGTTCTACGCTCCACCGTCCAAAACAGTGCGATAGGCAACGCTACCACGTCCATAGGCTTTGTTAACGGCGGATTCGTATACGACTACATCGCAATTGGTGTAAATGCAGCGGGCGTCTACGTACCCGGTCCCGAAACCAGCGTTCTTCCCGATAGAGTAATAGTTACCGATAGCGGTGATTTCATGGATATCGTCAACATCGTATACGACGTAGAAAACATGATGGCTACCATAGAGTGTCGTTATACCTTCTTGTCGTTCGGCGATGACCCGAGACTTTCCGGTGATAAGGATGCAACCGGCGAAAACGGAGATAAGATGTTCCTTTCCTTCTCCGTACCGATTAAGACCTATGCATATAACTGGATAGAAGAAGAAACCGCTATATTCGAAAAGACCGTATACTCCTTCCCCTTGGGAACCATAGTAAAGGCAAGCGATATGCCCACGACGCTTTCCGGCATCACTCCCATTTGGGAACTTGGTAACATCAACCACAACCGTGCCGGCGAATACGTTGCAACTTGCCACTATAAGAACGCATACGGCAAGATAATAACTGGCGAAGTCATCGTTGTAATCGAAAAGAGAGCTATTACTTCCGAAGATTTCACTTGGATAAACGTTGATGGCATCAACTTCCGTGATAGAGTTTATGACGGCAACGAGCTCAACGTTAAGGACTTCATCCAATGCGGAGAATTCTTGCGTGAAGACGGCACGTATTCAACCATCAACTACACCGTTCTCTATTCAATCGACGGCAGAGAAAATTGGCAAACCCAACAACCCGTTCAAGTTAAAGAAACGGCGGATTCTCCCGATTATTACGTAAGAATAACCGTTACCGATGAAGACGACTACAACTATACCGGCGACCTTGCTTATAAGATGGTCATCAATAAGTGTATCATCAATGCGGAAGACGTCTTCTATTATGGTGAAACCGATGCTCTCGGCAACCCCATTAAGATAACGGAAACTCCCTATACGTATATTGATGATAAGACGGGCGGAGAAACCACCATCCAAATTAAGCAAATCACCCTAGAATATACCGGTTCCGAAAGAAAGCCCTTCGTTGGTGGCATACCACGTGGAGCAAAGCACAATGCTATCTATGCGGTCTATAACCCCAATGCAACGCAACAAGGTTACCATCAAGATATTAAGCCTACCGACGTCGGAACCTATATTATGAACATCCAATTCTCTGCTAGAGAAAATCCCGACCACGACCGTAACTACACGATAGCCGATGCGGACTTCCTAATCTTGATACACGTTACCAAGAAACAAGTTAACTACAGCATCAAGAGTGAGTACGACTACACCGGCGAATACTTTGACGTCACCGTCAACGGACTCCCCGAAGTGCTTGAAGATATAAAGGTAAGCTACACCTACGTTACCGCTTCCGGACAAAAACTCCCCGAAGGCTCCAAGATTAAGGATGCCGGCGAATATGACGTAACGGTAAAGATTGACGGCGGAAAGAACTACCCCAATGCAAACATGGAAGAAGGTTTCGTTTATACCGCACTCTCTCAACAACGTATCACCGTACGTAAGAGACAAGTAGTACTAAACGTAGGAACCATCTATGGCGAATACCTGGATGAACTCAAACCTTTGAATAGTGCGGTAACCATAAGGTCGGCTCATGATGAAAACGAAGAAGGCTTAGTAGGAAGATACGATAAGTCCAACAACCCCTTCGCATCGCTGGAAGTCGTTTGGGTGGGCGGAACGCTAACTTATAAGCACATGGTAGGCTCCTATGCTCTAAGCATCGTAAACAAGGATGCACTCCTAGACCCCAACTATCACGTCAACTATGAGTTCGTTGCAGTAAACGATGGTTCATACGAAATCGTAGCGGAAAGGCTCAACACCAGAGTTGTTGCAAATAGACAAGAACTCGAAGATGCCCTTGCTCAACTAAACGATAAAGACACTGCAATTTGGTACTTTATGCCCGGTAACTACGGTACTATTACCATCGATAAAGATGCTTCCATATCCATCATAGGCTCCTATGACCTAACCAGTGATGAAGAAGTAATCGCAGTTAAGTTCGACCAAATCATCATCAATAAGGGTGCAGTTCTACTGGATATAGTCGCCTTTAACGATAAAGCAAACGACTCCGTAGTAAAACTCGGCAAGGATGCAAGTTCGCTAACGGTTTCCAGAAGCAAGTTCACTCGTGGCTCATCCACAATGCTCACCAGCAGTACCGCAATCGCATCGGAAGCAGGTTATGCGAATACCGTATACGTCTCCGATACCTACTTCAGCGGATACTCAACGGCAATCTACTTGCTCGGTGGCTCGCTCGAACTCCGCAACTCTCACTTGTATGCAAATATGAACGGCGTATATCTACAAAAGGGTAGCATCGTACTGGATACCAACATCTTTGATGCAAACCGTGGATATGCAGTCAACATCGCATACTCCGGAGCAACTACTTCCATCTTCGATAACGTCTTCACCAACAACGACGTTGCCATCAAGACTGTTGTAGAGCTCAGAAAGGATATTAGAGTACAAAACACCTTCCGTCAGAATACTGTTACTTTTGATGGCTGGAACGAGTAAAAACACGCTATTTTAGCGAAAACCATAGGAAAACAAAAACTGTCTCGGTCATGTACGCCAAGTACACTCCCGTCGAGAGTTTTTTATTTTTCCGTCGGGTTTCATCTAAACTAGCGTGTTTTTATAAATGCGGAGTGCGGAACGCGGAACGCGGAACGGCTTTGTTCCGCTTCGCTACACAAATAAGGAACAATATATTTATTTAATCCTTAACGCTCACGTAGTGAGTAGTTAACGCTTGCGTAAGCAAGTAGTTATCGCCACCGATTAGGTGGTAGTTATCGCTCCCGTTAGGGAGTAGTTAACGCAAATGCGGAGCGATGCTACGCAAGTGCGGAACGGAGTGGAGCGAAGCCCATTTTGCATTTCGCTTTAGCGACCGTTTCGCAAAGCGACTCCGTTTAACCTTCCGTTTTTTCGTCAATACTTTCTCCGTGAAGAAAGGTTTAATTATAGTATCTATTGTGGCGATTGTTTTGTTTTCGCTCAATCTTGACGTCACCAAAAATTTGCTTGGAAGAGTAGGGGCATCTCTGTCGCCGGTTATGGTCGGCGTGTTTTTTGCTCTTATATTAAAAGCCCCGGTAGACTTTTTGGAAAAGACGATACTTTCTTCTCCAAAGCTAGCGAAAGCCAAAAGACCGCTTGCATTAACGCTTTCCGTCGTCTTCATTTTCGGCTTTTTGTTTCTCATCGGTTATCTTGTCGTGCCCGAGTTAATAAAGAGCGTTTACGCCCTAAAATCGAGTCTGGAAGGACTACTTGACGGCGTGGACGAGCAAGTGGGCGGTGGCGTGGGAAAGGTTGCTGAGTGGCTCAAAAACGCCCTGGAAAAAGGGCTTGACAGTGCAAACAATTTCGTGCCGATGCTCATGGAGAAAGTCGGTGGGTTGCTAAAAGGCGTGGTAAACGCATTTTTGGGATTGATGTTAGCTCTCACGATGCTATCGGGAAGCGATAAACTAAGTGAGTTTTTAAAATCGGTATCGGTAAAGCTTTTTGGCGAAAAGAGAAGTGAATTTCTAAGGGGAGCAATTGGTGCCGTAATAGAAAAGTTTTCCAAGTATCTTGGCGGTAGCGTTGTCGAATCCGTCATATTTGCAGGAGTATGTTATCTTGCCTTCATAATCTTTAAAGTGCCGTATGCCTTGCTCCTTGCCGTCGTGGTGGGGTTCCTTAACCTAGTGCCGACAGTGGGTGGATATATCGGCGGAGCGATAGGGGTCATTATACTTTTTACGGTATCTTGGAAGGCGGTGCTTACCTTTGTCGCAATAACGCTGGTGCTTCAACAACTTGAGCAAGTTACCACATATCCCTTAATTGTGGGAAGATACGTGGGGCTTTCGCCGTTTTTAGTGCTACTTGCCGTTGTTGTGGGTGGTGGATTGTTTGGCTTTTGGGGATTTTTGCTTGGTGTCCCCGTTTTTGCTTTCGGCTATAACCTTATCAACGTCCTTGTGCACAGCAAGACCATAAAAGACGAAAAGGAACAAAATAAGACGTAAAATTCAAAATAGGGCAGTTTATCATAAGGGAGTGGAAATTTTCTTTACGCCTACTCCGGTAGAACAACTTGCAAGCTATATTAAAGAGCATTACCCTTATTGCGACGTCGGTTTAATAGGGGATTTTGCCACGCTGTCTCCTAGACTGGAAAAGGGTGGCAATCGAGTGTTTAGTGGCAGAGAAAGCTTTCCGGAAAGTGTTAGAATAATTGTTGCGGTAGGTGGCGAAAGAGAAGTGGAAGAAGCCAAAAAATTCGGCTTGCCGTATGTCGTTTTCGCAACGGAGCTTAGTCTTTCCCTTATTCACAACTTTGGCATTTACGATTTCCAAAAAATAGAAAAAGGATACCCAAATGCAGTATTTATAGAAAAGGACGAAGATGGGCGAAGGCTTAGGGCGGAAGTGGAAATTCTTCACCTTGCTCTCCTTGCCGAGTGCCTTAATCTTATTGGTAGCGTGGAGCGTTGCGATAGAGCTAAGAAAGCCAGAGAAACACTTTTAAGCTTAGCGGAATTCAAGGCGAGCTTCCACACCGATGAAGAGTGGTTTCTTTTTATTAAAGATGCCGTAAAGGAAATGGGTGGCTTGGAGTACGTTGCTTTTTTATTTAGCACTCTAGGCGTCTATCATCCCGAAAACGTTTTTCACGCAAGATACTATTCGCTTTTTTCTCTCTTATATTTAATAAGACTATTTACAAAAATAGATTTTTGCGTTATACTACCCCGTGTGGACTTATGTCGTGTGCGTATGCTTGCGGAAGTGCAAGGCATTAAAGTTCCCCCGCAATTCAACCTAAAGACCCCGTCTTTTATCCCCGTTTTGCCAACTGGTTGCATACCGACGGAAAGAGAACTTATGGAGTCGCTTAGCGTTTTTAGATTTTGTGCGGGAAACGAAGAAATAGATTTTGATGCCATGCTTTCTTCCATCATACTCAGTGCGACTCTACGTCCAAAAAAGGAAATGGTCGGGTACTTTGTCGATATGGGCTACTTGGATGCCCTGTTGAACCCGAACGAAAGGGGAGACTATGCGAGCAACCGTTGATGCCGATTTATTCTTGTTTGACCTTGATGGCACGATTTACTTGGGCGACAAACCCATCGAAGGAGCAATCGATACGCTAAAGAAACTTACCGCCCTAGGCAAGAAGGTTTGTTTTTTAACCAACAATTCGTCCAAAGACAAAAGAGAATACGTAAAAAAGATTTCGTCCATGGGATATCCCGTAGACCTTTGGCAAATCGTCACCAGCACCATGGCGGCCGTTCAATTTTTGCATACTCGCCGTCCTTCAAAGAGCGTTTACCCCATTGGAACGCCGACGTTCGTGCAAACCTTGGAAGAAGAAGGCGTGCCGATTAGCGAAGATGCCGATATCGTACTCCTTGCTTTCGATACCACGCTCAACTATGAAAAACTTTGGAAGGCCAACGTGCTATTGGAAAAGGGCAGAGAATTCATAGCAACCCACCCCGATACCGTTTGCCCTTCCGACATCGGCGATATGCCGGACGTAGGTGCAATGATGGCACTCTTTGAGTGCTCTTGCGGAAGAGCTCCCAGCGTCATTTGTGGAAAGCCGTATTCACCCATGGCGGAAATAGTAAGGCATCTTTTCGATATACCCAAGGAAAGAATCGTCATGATAGGCGACCGCTTGTATACCGACATCTTGTTTGGCATCAATAACGGCTTCCAATCCGTACTCGTTCTTTCCGGCGAAACGGACAAGGAAATGCTTTCTGCAAGTGGTATTAAGCCGTCCTTTGTTTTCGATAGCGTTGTAAGTCTTGTCGAGAACGACTAATTTGTGTTAAAAATTGTTGCAAAATCTATATTATTAATATATAATAAACAAGTTATACAAAACTTTTCGGAGTAAATATGAAGAAGAAACTATTAAGTTTAATAATTTGTGTGCTCTTAGTAGCAGTTATGGCTTTCACGCTGGTTGCTTGTAACGAAAACTATAAGCAAGACGCAGTAGAAACCGATTTAACCGATAGCACGGTTGCTTCCAACGGCGGTATGGCAGTTAGAGTTGGCAAGTATTTGTACTTCATCAACGGCTATGCAGACGAAGCCGGCGAAAACGATTTTGGCGAAGCTGTAAAGGGTGCTATCATGAGAGTAGAACTGGAAAACGGTGCACCCAAGGCTAACACCCTTAAGACCATCGTTCCCAAGAACGTCTATAACACCAACACCAAGGTTGGTTTAACCGTTGCAGGCGACTATATCTACTACACCACGCCTTCTATCGAGAAGGGTTCCGATGGTAATGCAGTAACCGCAAACATGTGGATTATGCGTACCAAACTTGACGGAACGGGTACCCAAGTGCTGGTAAAACTAGACGACTACACCACCAACTTCCGCATTGCAGGCGACTACTTGGTCTACCAAGATGCAGAATATAACCTACACGCAATCGACCTAACCGCAAAGAAGATTAAGGACGAAATCGTAAAGGAAGAAATCTCCACCGCAATGCTAACTTACGCATACGCAGACGTTCTTCCCGGTGCAGTATTCTTCACCCAACCTTCCGAAAGCAAGACCGAAACCTACAATGAAATTTGGGTATTCGTAAACGGCGAAACCAAGAGAGTTTTCGATGGCAAAACTTCCTATGATGCAGCTAACCTTGCTCATAAGAACGGCTATTCTCTCAGCATCGTTGACGTTCAAACCATCGGTGGAAAGACTCGTCTTATCTACACTAAGACCGATAGTGGTGCAAACAGCACTTCCAAGGGCGACTACTACTACGATTTTGATGCTAACTATACCTTTAGCGAAGCAAACGAAGTTCGTCTAACTTCCGGCTTGAACTACACTTCCTATAACTTCTTCGATGGCAACAACGTTCTTGCAACCGATTCCGATTCCATCGACTATCTACGCTTAGTAGACGGCAAGTGGGTAAGCGACATAGTTATCAAGGCAAGCAGTGCAAATCTCTTGAAGGTTAACGTAGCAAACGATGAAGTAAAGGCAACCTACCTTGCTTCCAACGTTATCTATGAAATCAAGATTTTGGAAAAAGCAGGCGACCTATACACCAAGGCATTGTCTTCCGCTAAGACCGTATTCAACTCCAAGTTTGATTCCGCATGGCAAGGCGTCGACCTAGTAGGCGACGTAGTATGCTTCTTCAACAGCGACGTTCTAAAGAACGCATACTATCTTGACCTTTCCAAAGTAATCGATAGAAGTACCAACTCTCTCATCCCCACCCAACTCGGCAAGTTTAGTGCAGAAGATAATTATGCGATGTTAGATTCTTCTGATTCCGAAACCAAGTAA
Organism: Candidatus Stercoripulliclostridium sp.; assembly: GCA_045594145.1. GTDB lineage: Bacteria > Bacillota > Clostridia > Christensenellales > DTU072 > Stercoripulliclostridium_A. Next base: position 10,374 of record JAZNYA010000185.1, read on the forward strand.
AAACACGCTATTTCGGCGAAAACCATAGGAAAACAAAAACTCTCTCGGTCATGTACGCCAAGTAC
>JAZNYA010000186.1:0-5505 GCA_045594145.1 Candidatus Stercoripulliclostridium sp.
AACTAAAAGCATAGGGGGGACGTTATGACTGAACAAGAATTAAGACAACAAGTTAAAGACGCAGGCGTGGCCCTTCTTAAAGAAGGTCTAGTAAGGGGCACTTGGGGAAATATCAGCGTTCGTATGGACGACAAAAAAATGATTGTTACTCCCAGTGGTATGGATTATATCCGCATGAGACCGGAAGATACCGTTATAGTGGATATTGAAACCTTAGAATATGATAGCCCTGTAAAACCCACTTCCGAAAAGAAGATACATGCGGCAATCCTTAGAGATAGACCGGAAATTAACGCTGTTATACATAGCCACCCCGTATGGAGTTCTGCAGTTGCTGCTGCAAGAAAGACCATGCCTTCTATTACTCCCAAAATGAAGGAGTTAGTAGGGGAAGACGTAAGAACGGGTGATTATGGTCTACCAAGTACCAAAAAACTAACCGAAGGTGCAGTTAAGGCCCTTAAGGATAGAAACGCTTGTTTCCTAGCAAACCACGGCATATTCGTTTGTGGCAAGACCATGGAAGAAGCATTTGAGATTATGAGAGAAATGGAATACTGCTCTAAACTATATATAGAAAATATAGTTAAGGCCGAACTGGGCAAAGAAGAAGTAACCGTAGACGACGTAATCGAAGTATTTTACAAAAAAATTAAATAGTTCGGAGGAGAACAAATGAGTAATTTTAAATCTAATGTCAACAATTTGGTCAACAAATTGTTTGGCACAACTCCCGGTGATGGCGAAATGCAAGCCAAAGAAGGTATGGCTTATAGTATAGCAGGTTTTGGTCAAAACTTTATTTGCACCATAATCGGTAGCTATCTTACCGTATTTATGACCGATGCACTAGGATTCAATATCGACGTTAAAATTGGAGCTCTGACCGGTGTTGTTGCAGTTGCAGTATTGATGCTTGTAACACGCTTGTTCGATGCTTTTAACGACCCAATCATGGGTTCTATCGTTGATAAAACTCGTACTAAATATGGTAAATGTCGTCCTTATCTACAATGGATGCCTATCCCGATTGCTGTGATGACGATACTATGCTTCTTGCCTTTTTACAAAGCTAATATCGGCAGTTTTATAGGTCTATCCCTTGTATACGTAGTATGGTCTGTTACTTATACCATCGTAGACGTTCCTTACTGGGCACTTTCTACGGCAATGACTAACGATACTACCAAACGTGGCAATATGCTTACCATAGCTCGTATGTTCTGTACGGTAGGTGCTGGTATCGTTACCATTTTCGTACCTATGATTACCAGTGCAGTAACTGCGGATTATAAGTATGGTGCACTAGCTGTTCGTCTACCTAATAGTGCAACGGTTGTTACCGGTGACGCAGCAAAAGCTTTCTTAGATGGCTCTAAAAATTTCTTAGGACAAGAAACTTGGGCACTAAAAGAAGGTTTGGAAGCAGAAGGTTATAAGATGATGGAAGGCCTTTTGAATCCTGCTTTCGCAGAACAAAACGCCAACACTCTAAGCTGGACTTATTTCATTATTTGCGTAGTACTAGTAGTTCTTGCTATCCCCATGTTCTATTATGGATTTAAGCATACTAAAGAACGTGTAGGTACCATCGAAGGCGGAGAAATGGCAAAGCCCAATAGCTTTGGACATAACCTTAAACTTCTCTTTAAGAACAAGGAACTCCTTCTCATCGTTCTAAGTGGTGTTCTTGGTGGTGCTAGAATGGTTTACACCTATACCGGTGGTCTATATTTTTGTAAATATGCCCTACAAAACGAATCTGCATATTCTATGCTCACTATGCTCGTTATCCCAGGCGGTTTGGTCGCATCCGTATTAACTCCTTGGATGACCAAAAAGTTCAGTAAGAAGACGAGCTATATAGCAACCCATATTCTTGGTGCAGTCGCAATGGTAGTTATGTTCTTCATGTGGGACTTCAAGTCAGGAACGTTCATCAACGGCGGATTAATCGTATCTATCGTTTGTATGATACTCCTAGGTATCCCCCAAGGTATAAACAACATCATGACTTATGCTATGATAGGCGACACCGTTGACTATCTGGAATGGAAGACCGGCGAACGTGGCGAAGGTATCTGCTTTGCAATGCAAACGCTCATCAATAAGATTGGTATGGCAGTAGGTGCATTTATAGGTGTTCTAGCTTACGCTATGGCAGGCATTAGCCCGTCCAACCCCGAAGGTTCAATGACTATTGAAGGCCTAAATAAACTTTGGATGATGCTCGTTCTAAGTGGTGCAGTAAGCTTTATCGCTTGCATAATCCCCATGTTGTTCTACACCATCAGTGAAGATAAACAACGTCAAATGGTTGCAGAAATTAAAGCCGGCACTCATCCCGGTGCTGCAAAACTTGCTTCCGCTGAAACCATAGAAGCATAATTAAACTAAAACAATCACTCCAAGGTGCCCAAATCGGCACTTTGGAGTACCTAAACAAATAAAAATAAAACGTTTTGAACTTAGTCAAGGAGGTTAATAGACTATGGCAAACAAAGAAACCAACCACGGTGTTGCTAGTATCGCTCCGCAGCAATCCATCGTAGTTACCAATCCGCAAGGCGTAGAAAGAAGGGAAGTTGCTTCCAACGTTACGCCGACCCACTTTATTCATGGTATTCCCACTAAAGGAATCATCAATCAAGCACCCGTAGGAAGAACACCCGCTGCTCAAAGAAGAGCAACAAGGCGTGTTACTGCATATAATACTGCTAAGCCTGTATTCTATCGTGTAGCAGTAGACGGAAGACCTAATTGTACCGTTTTTCCGACGCCTGGTGCAAAGCTATACTATCTAAATTGTATAGTTACGGCTATGGGTTCCTACCCCATCGACGTAGTTGCTTATTCGGTAATTAATAATAGGGCATATTTCCTTATTGCATCCTATGACCAAGCACCTGTAAGCTACAGGAGATTCTTTGATACCGCTAATTCTCTTTACGCTCGTTATTTTAACGATAATTTCCAAACTGCAGGATTTGTATTTAAGTCCAAGCTTCGTGTAAAACAATTAAAGAAGATAGAAGACGTATGTGCAAGTATTCCCGTTATCGAAAGCCAACCATATGCTAATTTCTTAACGCATAACTGGGCATATCCTTTTAGCTCTTATGGCAAGCAAGGAGACGATGAAAGCGGATTTATCGCATGTCGTGAAAGCTTATATAAAGTTGGCGTAAAGGAACAAGTTGAGAACTTTATTATTGCTGAATATAATAAGGGACTTAGAACTATTCCCGATGATTTCTTCAACCTTCCCGAAATCGACCGTTTTACCGCTACTATTGAAAACGTGCTTATCGACTATGGTTGCTATACCAAGCGTGCCATACCCAATAGCTTGATGCCCAAAATCATCGCTGAAATTAATGAACGAGGTGGCTTTGAGTATGATAGAATCGCATATAGACTTGCTCTCAGCAAGCGTGATAAATATGCAACTCTAGTTAAGGTTATAGGCGAACTTTCTATTAATATGCATCAATCTTTTGATGAAAGCGTAGAAGCTCTTGGCGTAGAAGTAGAAGACAACGGCCTAATGCGTGACGTAATCGTTTGGATATCCGATAGGCTCGGTTACTCCATCGACCAAATCTTTGCTCTCGTAGGTATTGCATACTGCACGGTATCCGGAGAAGAAGTAGTATACTTCAATGATAAATTCCTAGTAGAAATCATTAAGTTCCTTTGCGATACTCGCAACGTTTCTCCCGAATTTGTCATCCAAAAGTTCGGCATCCGCAACTCTTTCCAAGACCCTAACCGTGTTTTGAACGTAGTAAATATGTGCAGAGAATAGTCTAAAAAAATACAATCCAGAAGACACCGTGAAAGCGGTGTCTTTTCTTTTTATGCGTGCGTAACGCTCGCACGTACGCACGTGCGGGTATAATTATAGTAAAACTCGTGCGTATTTCGTTGTGTGTACACGCGCGTATATGCTATACTAATCGCACATATATATAACGCGCGTGGGGCGCGTAATAGAGGCGTTATGAACAAAAAACTAATTTTAATTCTACTCGCTATCGTCTTAGTCGTTTCTTCTACGTTCTTCCTGGTTTCGTGCGGGGAAGAAGTAAGCATCGACCACCTAGAAATTTACTCTATGCCTAAAACAAACTACAATTTGGGCGAAGCTTTGGATATCAAAGACGCCAAATTGAGAGTTGTGTACAAGGATAATACCGAAAAGTTGGTTGACATAACTTCCAGCATGCTTTCCGGTTTTGATCCCAATACGCTGGGTGTTCAGTACATTAAGGTTTACTACGATAACCATAATACCGTTTTTACCGTAACGGTATCTCGTTCCGTTTCTACTAGTGTAGAACTAGTCATACCTGATGAAAACCGCAACTACGTAGAAGGTCAACTTTTGCGTACAGAAGGAACGTATATGCAAATCAACTTCCTTGATGGAACGACGGAACGCATTAACGTTACCAAGGAAATGTGCTCAGGTTATGATGCAAACAAGACCGGTTCTCAAATCATAAACGTAGTCGGATATCTTGATGGAGTAGAATATACTTCGTCTTTCGTAGTTACCGTAGTAGAACGTGAACTCATAGGTATAGAAGTCACCACCGTCCCCACAAAGCAAATATATTACGTTGGTGATAGCGCCCTAGACCTAACCGGTGGCGTATTATTCTTAAAGTACAACAGCGGATATTCCGAATACGTTCAAATGACGGACGTAAGCGGTAATCCCATCAAAGGACTAGAAGTTTCTTGGGATAACACTAAAGTTAACAATCGTTCAACCGTAAACGTAACATACGAATTTAATAGCACCACTTTCCAAATTCAAGTTAAGGTAAGAGACGTAAGCTCTTATTCCGTAAAGGCAGACACCATTAAGCCCCAAATGCAAAACGTTGATCTTGACCTATCCGGCATGGTAGTAACCATAGATTACAACAACGGCGAATCTGAAGTTGTAACGTTGCCTAGCGATAAGATTGCAGTTGAAGGCTTTAATAAAACTCAAACCGGTAATCAAGACGTTAAATTGATATTCAGTTATGGTGGTGTAAAACTACAAACTGAAGGAACTTTGACCATAAACGTTATACCACGTGAAGCTATGACGCTTGAAATGGTAGAAACTCCCGTTATCTATCAAGATACCGAGTTCGACGTAACCGAGTTTAGCTTGAGAGTCGTATACAATAACGGAGAACGTGGGGAAGTATTTAATCTTAATAGTTCCATGATAGTTTGGGAAAACAGTGTTCCCAAAAACGTATACGATAAAGAAGGCGAACAAAGTTGGCAAATCGTTTATCGTGCAGGCGTTGAATTAGAATATGTATTCAACGTAGTTGGTTTGGAAGTTTCGGAGATTGAACTCCATAATGCAAGTAACGTTATTGCATATGCCGGAAAGCAAGCAGTAACTGATGGTGTAACTATGACCATAACCTATAACAGTGGATTGGTCAAAGAAGACGTAGCTCTCCTTCCTTCCATGGTAGTAGGGTATGACGT
>JAZNYA010000187.1:0-11209 GCA_045594145.1 Candidatus Stercoripulliclostridium sp.
GCTGCTATTTGTTCGTATCCTTCTTTCTTTGCTTTGGATGCAAAATAATCGTACTTGTTACGAGCTTGAGATTCGCCAGCAAAAGCATACCATAGATTTTGTTCAGTTTTGCTACCTTTAAATTTTGTCATAAATGTTCTCCTTAATTAAGATATTATTTTTTATTTTTATTTGCGTCCTTGGGGACGATTATGTTCTTTTCTCTGCCGTTTGCAGACGGAACGTAAAATCTTACGTCGCCTAGGCTTTCGGGAAGATATCTTTGCTCTACCCATCCACCGAAGTCATGGGGATATTTGTATCCTACGACTTTTTCCGTCTTATAATTAGCATCACGCAAATAATACGGTATCGTTTGGTCATCTGCATTTTTGCTTTCATCGTCTGCTGAATACATTGCGGTAACTACGGAGTTAGACTTTGGTGCCAAGCAAACGTATATGATTGCTTCCGTTAGCGGTATTCTGCCTTCCGGAAGACCTAATTTTTCCATTGCGTGCAAAGCGTTCATTGCAATAGTTAATGCATATGGATCCGCCATACCTACGTCTTCCGCACTATGAACGACTAGCCTACGGCAAACAAGCATCGGGTCGCATCCTGCGTTAAGGAGTCGCATTGCGTAATATATTGCTGCATCGGGGTCGGAGCCACGCAAAGATTTGCAAAAAGCCGATATTATGTCGTAATAAAGGCTTTCATCTACGCTAAGTGCCCTTCTTTGTGCCACTTCTTCGGCAACGCTTAAGTCTACTATTATTTTGCCTTCCTTGTTTGGTGCCGTGGTAATTACCGCAAGTTCGAGAGCGTTGAGTGCCGTTCTCAAGTCGCCGTTGCTTACCCAAGAAATATGATTTAATGCTTCCGGAGTTACTTCCGCATTATAATTCATAAGTCCATCCGGAGCCTTTAATGCTCTCGTTAACCCGTACTTTACGTCGTCTTGCGTTAGTGGTTTGAACTCGAAAATACGGCATCTGCTGACTATTGCCTTAGTCATGGTAACGTATGGATTTTCGGTAGTTGAGCCAATAAATATTATTTCGCCCTTTTCTATCGCACTTAGTACACAGTCGCTTTGAGCTTTAGACCAACGATGACACTCGTCCAGGAAAAGATAGGTGCGGGTGCCATAAAGAGAAAGTCTGTTTTTTGCATCGTCTATAACTTTTTTAGCGTCTGCTACACCGCTAGATACGGCGTTAAGATATGCGTAAGCAGCCCCTGTGGACTCCGCTATAATGTTTGCAAGCGTAGTCTTTCCCGTTCCGGGCGGGCCGTAAAAAATGCAACTTCCCAGCCTATCAGCTTCTATTGCTCTACGCAAAAGCGAGCCTTTATAAATGAGATGCGTTTGACCGATAAAGTCTTCTATCTTTTTGCATCTCATCCTTTCGCTAAGGGGTGCCATTGATTTTCTGTTCATTTCGAATAAATCCATACGCACATATATTAACACGCGCACGTCAAAATGTCAATGCAGACCTTTTATAAAGATTAATTTATTTTAATAAGAATAGCACAAGACGGTGCAACTGTAACTTTTAAAACATGGTTAACGTATTCTACTTGCGAGCCATCCAAAAGATTTACTGCGGCACTGCCTTCGCCTACCTTGAAAACAAAGTTCTTTGTTAACAACCTATCAAAATTAAACAATGCAACATACGTGCCACTTTCATCATAAAGAACGTATTTTTCAGCGCTATAAGTTCCAGTTTTATCAACAATTGGTTGGAACGGCTTACCTATTTTTAGCACGTCTATTAATGCAGAGTTATTTAGTAACTCGTTAAATCTATCTCTGGCTTTTTCCACATCTTTTGCGGGGTTTACAAAGTTATCACCTGCAAGAAAACTTCCGCCGGTTACAACCCCAGAAATCACCCTTGCTTTAGACTCATTTTCCTTCGCTTTTCCATCTTTTCCCCAAAGGACAATATTATCGGGATCAATATAATCATAAAGTTCACTTTGCCAAAAACCATAAGTTAGAGAGTTCAACATATATTGGGTCTCGTTAATGCCATAATAGGTGTCGCAAGCAAGCCTTCTTCCATTGGCATAATTATAAGGGAAAATCGGTGCCATCGAAAGATTTATGAACACGTTTTCCCCTACGCTTTCCACTATCTCGTTCATGGCAAAATTATAAGCTTGTATGCCTGTTGTAATGTTTTCATCATAACGTAAACCTTCCAAAGATCCGTGCACCAAAAAATCTAGTTTTACATAACTAAATCCATAACTTATCAATTTTTCCAACTGCGTTTTATAATAATTCACCACAGCCGGATGCGTTACGTCCAACGGAAAACAGCCATCTATATCATTGCCATACGGCATGCCGTTCGCTTTCTTTAACACAAGGTCTTTAATGAGTATTCCAGTATCGGCTAAAGTATAAGTGTTAATACCATTTTCATCGTGCCAAGTAACAAACGGACTAAAATATATACCTGCTTGTTGTCCGTTATCATTGCAATATCTAACGAACGTTTTGAGTTCTTCCTCACTCATATTGTCCCAATATGAGTCCAAATTGACGTAAATTGTGTTATTTTCATCCTGCCAAGTATCTTGAAAATTATCCTTGATATATTGCGAAATTGCCGTTGCAGTTCCATAATCCAACGACGTTTGCACACTTCCCCAACTGTTCCAACCTATAGGATTTTGGGAAATCACACTCTTCCTTTTAGGTGTAAAAGCAGTATTTAATCTAGCATAACTCTCAAGTCCTTCCTGCCAATCATCATAGAAACCCATACAAAACGTAGAAGAACCGACGGTAGCCCCAGATAACGTGCCATGTGGCGATTGATCACGTGTTAAAGCAGTATTCGCTCCGGAATAAACTTTGAGTTCTCCTATTCCTGAAATTGCACCTATGTATTCAACTGCAGATTTCCACTCATTATGTTCAAGAGAGCCTATTATTAAGCCACTGCCATTTTTAAAATTCACAAACTCGCCTATCTCATGGCCTAATCCGGATTTAAGTAATGAGTGCATATCGTAACTAACCCATTGATCGTTATCAAAGGGAACGTCCAAAAACGAATCATATGGTATATCATTTTTATAGAATCCGCCTTTTTCCAAAACCAAAGGTGCAATATAGTTGGTTTCCACATCACCACTCAAAATAGTCTTGAATAAAAAATAATTTACATCGGCATAAAAATAGAATTTTTGTTGCATAGTGGGCATAGTTTGACCGCTTAACGTTATGGTGATTTCGCTAATGCTTCCTTTTATATCATAAGTTGATGTAGAAGCAACGTCATACGTAGAATATTCGTAAGAACGATATAACCTTCCACTATTCATCGCTTCGGAATAACCACTATCAATGACGATAGTGTTATAATCATAAAGAGAATATCGACCTTCTTTGTATGTCAAAATGAATCTTTCATTTGAAAAAACCACGTTTTCCAACGAACCCAAGTCAACCCTATTGCTTTCCTTTGTAGGCAGAGAACAAACTGCAATTGCAAGACAAATGGCGACCAATAAAATAATTACTAATACTTTTAACCTATTCATATTCCACTCCAACAATATTTTAACTCCCCTATTTAATACTGTCAATATCATTAGTTGACAAAGCTTATTAAAAATGCTAGACTACTTTTAGTTAGTCAGACGGCTGCACTACGTGTGAGGAAAGTCCGAGCATCACAGGGCAGAGTGGCAGAGAAATCCTGCCGAAGGCAACTTTAGGGAAAGTGCAACAGAAAATAACCGCGAGAAATCGTAAGGGTGAAAAGGTGGAGTAAGAGCCCACCGGCAGTTCGGCGACGAAATTGGCCGTGTAAACCCCACTCGATGCAAGAGAAAAGGGACTATGGATTGCCCGTCCGTCCCCTCAATCGCTAGAGCACATAGGCGACTATGTGCCAAGACAGATGGTCGTCAAATACAGAACTCGGCTTATAGACTAACTCGAAATTCCACCTTTATGGTGGTTTTTTTGTTTTATAGTCAATTTTTGTCGAAAACCGGAATATAATAACTCTAAAAGGCAGGCGAACTATTTTATTTGAAGGATTTTTTGCAGTACTCTCCGGCGTTCTTTTGCTTACTTCCGGCATCGATAACCAAAATTCTTTCCCCCATCCACTAAGTGCGGAAAAGGAAAAAGAATACTTGGAAAAATTCCGCATGGGCGACGTTGGAGCAAGAGATATTCTCATAAAGCACAACCTAAGGCTCGTAGTTTATATAGCAAAAAAATACACCAATTATCCCGATAAAGACGAGCTTCTTTCCGTTGGTACAATCGGGTTAATTAAAGCTATAAACACCTTTAAAGGCGACAAAAGCACCACTCTTGCTACTTATGCTTCCAGGTGCATAGAAAACGAAATCTTAATGACTTTGCGTGCACACAAAAAACACGCAGGCAACCTTTCCCTGTACGATGAAATAGGCACCGATAGAGACGGAAATAAACTGCAAATTATAGACGTCCTTGCAGTTGATGAAGACAGCGTATTCAAGCAAACGGAAGACGAAATTACTCGTGAAAGCTTACGTAAAATTATAGAAAAGCATCTTGAGCCCAGAGAAATCAAAATACTCAATATGCGTTATGGTTTACTAGGCGACGAGCCTAAAACCCAACAAGAAACGGCTTTGGAGCTGGGCATTTCCCGCTCCTACGTATCAAGACTGGAAAAGGCGATACTTACTAAACTTCGTACCGCCTTAAAAGAAGAAAATTTTGATTTCTAATTAAAACTTGTTTTAATTAAAAGTCTTTATCGACTTCAAACTTTTTGTCGTTCAAATAGTTAAGATAAGAGCCCTTAGGGAAGTTGAAGGCGAGCTTACAAGCGGTAAGATATTGCCTTTTTGCTCTCATTATTCTATTAAGCTCGAAATCGCCGTACTTGGTATCACCTACTATGGGATAGCCGGCAAAAGCAAGATGAGCACGAATTTGGTGAGTTTTGCCACTATGGAGAGTTACTTCTACGGTAGTTACGTCTTCCCCTATTTCTGTGGGTTCAACTTCCGTCCTAATAGGCACGGAGCCTGCAACTTTAATATCGGTAACGGTAACTATTCCCTTTTCTGCATCCTTCACGAGATATGCCCTAAGGTCAAGATGCTCGGTGAGTTTTCCACCAACCAAAGCAAAATATTTCTTTTCTATGAATCCCTTTCTAAATCCTTCTCGGAGTGCTTCTGCCGACCTGTCGTTATGACTCATAATAAGTAGACCCTTGGTATTGGTATCCAACCTATGAGCGAGAGCCGTAGGCTTATTGATGGTGGTAGAAATGCGATTACAAAACTCTTCGCTGGAAACGCCACGTGGTTTTACCGCAATTAAAATATTTTCATCGGCGTATACCGACTCGAAATTAAACTTCAAAAGCTTATCTTCATCACAATAAACTTCTACCAAATCACCCTTTTGGAGTATGATATCGGCGGAAATTTTCTTTCCGTTTACCCTTATTTCCCTTAACTTCAAAAGAGTACGGAAATATCCGTACCTTAATTCAGGAAAAACTTCGCTCAAATACTTGGAAAGTCTAAGCGGTTTTCTATCAAACTTATATGCTCTCAATTTATTTATCTCCGTCGTCGCTACTCTTGTCTGCAACTAACTTTTCTATTTCTTCCAGTAACGTATTGATGTCCTTGAATTGACGATGTACGGAAGCATATCTAACGTATGCTACTTCATCTAGTGATTTTAGTCCGTTCATAACCATATCGCCAACTTTTTTGGAAGAAATTTCTTGGGCGAGCGTATTATTAACTTGCTTTTCTATATCGCTGACGAGTTTATCGATTCTGGCCATAGAAACAGGACGTTTTTCACAAGCCTTGATGATTCCGTTTTTAATTTTTGAGCTATCGAAAATTTGACGATTGCCGTTGTTCTTAATTACGAGAACGGGAGTAGACTCAATCTTTTCATAAGTGGTATAACGCTTACCGCACCCTACGCACTCACGACGTCTTCTAATACTGGTACCATCGTCGTTAAGGCGTGAATCTACTACTTTGGAATCTAGGCTATTGCAAAATGGACACTTCATATAGTACTTCCTTTGAGTTTTCTAGCTATATTATACTATATATAGTTAAAAAAGTAAATACTATTTACAAATTTCCGTAGAATTTACACCACCTAATTCAACCAAAATGACGTCGTCGCCAATCTTTGTTACCTTTGGCCACGGAATAAATATATTGTCGTTACCGGAAAAATTCTTAAAAAACTTTTTATCCGGACTTGCAATAAGCCCTACTATTTTACCGGAGCAGTGAAGAGCTATATCCACTATTCGCCCCAACTGCTTGCCGTCCAAAACGTTTATAACTTCTTTTTCTCTTAGTTCACAAAATGTATAATCTATGCCTTGCATAACCGCTCCTTAAAAAGTTTATGCGGTTAAGTTAAAAAATATGTACACCGCCGTAGCGATGCGGTAACTAGGCTTCAAAAGCCAGCCTTAATTTTTCTATTGCTCCTTTTTCCAGCCTAGATACCTGTGCTTGAGAAATTGCTAGCTTTTTTGCAATTTCGGTTTGGGTGGCTCCTTGATAATAACGCATTTCTATGACGATTTTTTCCTTTTCGGGTAAATTCTTTACACCTTCTAACAAGGTAACCCTACTTTCATAATCGTAATCCGAATGCTTTTCCTTTACGAGCTCTATTATTTCTACCCCATCTCCGTCATCGCCGTATACTTCTTCAAAAATAGACTGCGGTTCGGCAAGTGCATCCAAAGCACTTACTACTTCGTAGTATGGTAAATCGAGTTCTTCCGCAACGTCGGTTATAGTGGCCGTCTTGCCTTCATATTCCAATTTTTCTCTGGCCTTCACCGCTTTATAAGCAACGTCTCTAACTTGTCTACCCACTTTAAACGCCGTATTTTCTCGAATATATCTTCGAATTTCGCCATAAATCATTGGCACTGCGTACGTGGAAAACTTTAAGTTTAACGTTACGTCAAAATTATCCGTCGCCTTCATTAAACCCAACATACCAACTTGAAAAAGGTCGTCGGCACTTTCTTTTGCAGAGCGGAATTTTTGTACCGCTACCAATACGAGTCTTGCGTTTGAAAGTAAAAATATCTCTCTTAATTCTTTGTTACCTTTCTTAATTTCCCTTAACATACTTTCAAGTTCCACAGCACTCAATTGCGGTAGCTCGCTAACTACGATTCCGGATACTTTCTTAGCCATAAATTTCTCCTTGCTTAGAAAGTATGTACCAAAAAATTAAAGTAATTCAAAGATTATTCAAGTTTCATAAATTCTGCTCTTAGTTTTTCAAGTATACGTTTTTCCAGTCTACTTATATACGATTGCGATATTCCCATTGCATCGGCTATTTCCTTTTGCGTCCGTTCTTCCACTCCGTTCAAGCCGTAACGCATGCAAAGTATTTCCCTATCTCTTTCATCAAGACGAGAAAAAAGTTCCATTAATATCGACTTTTCCACTTCGCTCTCCACTTCTCTATATATCTCTCCACCATCCGTTCCCAAAACGTCGCCAAGCAGTAATTTATTGCCTTCATAATCTACGTTCAAAGGCTCGTCAAGGCTGATTTCGTTGCGAGTTTTTACCATTTTACGCAAAAACATTAGAATTTCGTTCTCTATGCATCGTGATGCATAGGTGGCAAGCTTAATCTTCTTTTCGCTATCATAAGACTTAACTGCCTTAATCAATCCAATTGTGCCTACGGATACCAATTCTTCTAAGTCTACTCCGGTGTTATCAAACCTTTTTGCTATGTATACCACTAGCCTAAGATTGCGTTCTACTAGGACGTTCCTTGCTTCTTGGTCCCCGCCTTCCGAAAGTTTTACGTAATATCGCTCTTCTTCCGCCCCTAAAGGTTCCGGCAAAGAAACCATATAATCTATCGTTCCGCTAAAACCGAATATTTTTTTAATAAGACTCAAAAATTTGTTAAGTATGTTCTTCACGTTAACTCCATATCACCGTGCAAAAGCACTTCGTATTCTCTACTATTCATTTTATCGCTTACAGCATAAACAATGGGTAATACCTTATGTGTTTTTTTGTCTAAAAATATCTTAATTCCCGCCTTACCGCCCGCCAAATTTTTCTCACCCGCAACCGTTTGTACCCTAACCACTCTATCACGATGAAGGGAGAGCGTTCTTGCGACCTTTTCCGACACCACTACAACGGGATTACCCCTAGAATATAGTGCGTTTCCCGTATCAAGATATCCTTTAGTTTTATACTCCTTTTTACCATTAAAAACCACTACTTCATAAATACGTTTAGGACGATTTTTTGATAGCGTTAAAAATGTCAAAATTCTCACAAAAACGGTGGAAAACACTATACTTAGCGACAAAATCATACTCAAAAGCGTATCGTTCGGGTCCAAAAAATCCACCAAAATCGACTTAAAAATTAAGCTTATCCCATAAATTATAAGGTACGTAAACAGCGTTTTTATAAAGGAAATAAAGGTATAATCTCTTTGTAAAACGAGTAACCCTATCACCAAAATTAAAGCGTCTAATAACGCCGTAGGATGCCTTAGTTTTGCTCGTATAAAACTATATACGGCAACCAAAAAAGCAAAGGAAATCAGTCTTAAAATCGACTTTTCCGAACGTAAAAAGAGTAGCGTTCCGTATCCCGTCAAATATGCGGGAGTTAGAACAAAAAGCATCTCTTTTAGCACCGAAAAAACGTAGTTCTCCACCTTACTCCTAACAAAAAAAGCAAGCCTTATTCGACTTGCTTTTCTTTGGTAAATTGCATTAGATTATCTATTGTTTTTGTCTTTTATTCTTTGTAGGAAAGGCGGGATTTTAGAGCCTACTTCCATTCTTCCTATGGGTTGCTCGGGTCTAACTTGAACTTGGGGAGCGGGAGCTTGAACGGGTTCGGGATTTACCGTTGCTGCAACGTTTTCACGTTGATAACCATACATCCTTTCCATCCTTGCACTTTGCTCGCTGTCCGTAGTGAACATAGGACGATTAATTTGAGTATATCTGGACTTGCCGTCGGGAGTTGCCTTAAAGCCGGTTGCAATAACGGTAATCATGCAAGCATCACCCAAGGTTTCGTCTACGCCGGTACCGAAAATAATGTTTGCGTTGGGGTCTGCTACGTCTTTAACCAGGCTTACGGAGTCGTTAACTTCTTCCATGGTAAGAGTTTCATCACCGGTAACGTAAACGATGATATCGGTTGCACCTTGAATATTGGTTTCCAACAAAGGACTTTGTACTGCTTGACGAACTGCTTCAATAGTACGATTTTCGCCCTTGCCTTTACCGATACCAATATGAGCGTTACCCTTATTCTTCATTATGGTCTTGATGTCTGCAAAGTCAAGGTTAATGAGAGAAGGAGTGGTGATAATTTCGGTTATACCTTGTATGCCTTGGCGGAGAACGTCGTCTGCTACCTTGAAGGCTTGTACCAGGGTCGTTCCTTTAGGAACAAACATTTGGATTTTTTCATTGGGGATAACCAGAAGAGTATCTACGGAATTGCGAAGTTCGTTAATGCCCTTTTCTGCGTTATCCATTCTCTTTTTGCCTTCAAAAGTTTCAAAGGGCTTGGTAACTACGGCGATGGTAAGGATGTTCATTTCCTTTGCCATCTTTGCAATTACGGGAGCAGCACCGGTACCGGTACCACCGCCCATACCTGCGGTTATGAAGAGAAGGTCTGCATCTTCTAGCAATGCACGAATTTCTTCCTTACTTTCTTCCGCTGCACGAGCACCGATTTCCGGGTCTGCACCGGCACCCAAACCTTTGGTTAGGTTTGCACCCAATTGGATTTTAATGGGAGCCTTGCTCATATTTAGAGCTTGCATATCGGTATTAGCGGCAATAAAAGTACAAGAAGTAATGCCTGCAAGTATCATACGGTTGACGGCGTTGTTACCACCACCGCCTACGCCTATAACTTTGATATTAGCTACGCCACAAGTATTAGCCATTTTATTTCCTCCTAAAGAGCTTGTCCTTTAATAGATTGATTAAATTGAAAGATTTCTTTTGTTTTAGTTGTCTTTGTTGGACCATGAGTAGTCCGGCAAGTTGTGAATATTTGGGTTTGTTAAATTGCATTACTTCGGGAGTTAAGATTTCCACAGGTCTATTTAGCACTGTTGAAAATTGCTCTCTGGCTCCCGGAATATGGGAAATGCCGGAACCGGTTAGAAGTACAACCGTATCGTCCCCTACCGGATACTCGGAAAGATTTATTGCCTTAACTACGTTTTCGGCGATATTTCTAATTCTTTCAACGGCAACTTCGTTTACGTCCTTAATGTTATAAAAAGCCATTTCTCCGCCTACGGAAACCGCATATGCATCATCGCCACGTGGATGTACGTTAAGATTGATTTTTTCAAGCAGTGCATACGCATAGTGGTACGGTATGCCAAGTCCGTCCAATAAGTCGCCTGCAACGTGACCGGAACCCAAGCTAAAAGACAAAGAGTGCAACGTGCCGTCGCCGTAAGCGTAAGCAACGGAAGTGGTCGTATAGCCTACGTCCACCAAAACCACTCCGCTATCCCTTAGGTCATCGGGACAAACGTACATAAGTTCAGCTTGAACGGAAGAAGTATAATTAAAACGCAAACCGAGTTGCTCTGCAACTGCATCAAGAAGATTAACGAACGAGTTTTCGCAAGTAATATAACTTACCAAAGCACGAAGAACTTGAGTTTCCCTTCCGGAAGGAGTAACGGTTGCAGTGCCGTCGTCAAGTTCAAAATATACTGCCGATGCGTTTATGGTAGTAAAAGAAGCACCCTTAGGCTCTCCCTTTTGAAGAAGGCTTTCTTCATCCCTTTCCGTAATCTTGCGTATAATACCAAAGTCTTCTACGATTTCTCTGCAAGTTACTGCGGTAAATTCTCCGGGAACGCCTACCAAAATTTCTTGAATCTTAGAAAACGTTGCCTTTTCGCACTCGCTAACGAGCGAAGCAACGACCTTAAAAAGTCCTTCCTTGTCCAAGAATTCGCCATCATAAAAACCATCGTATTCCCTGCTTGCCTTAAAGTTGAAATTATCGGCAAGTTTTCCGTCTTGAACGACCAAGGTAACGACGTCGGACGCAATATCTAATACGGCAACTTTTTTATTACTCATCTTCACTCCATAGCGATTTTACGCACTTATATATATTTATTATATATTAA
>JAZNYA010000188.1:0-2667 GCA_045594145.1 Candidatus Stercoripulliclostridium sp.
AAGAAGTTGCGGTATCGATGACGTCTGCACCGGCTTCTACTGCCTTTAGGCAAGTCATAAATGCAAGACCGGTGGTGCAGTGGGTATGTAGAACTACGGGAAGGTCTACGGAGTCTTTTATAGCTTTAACAAGGTCGCTTGCTTCTTGGGGGCTCATAACGCCGGCCATGTCCTTAATGCAGATGGATTTGGCACCCATTTTTTCCATATCTTTGCTGAGTTCTGCGAACTTGGCAAGAGTATGAACGGGGGAAGAAGTATAGCTTATAGCAAGAGAAGGATGACCGCCGTTCTTTAGGGTTTCATCTACTGCTACTTCTACGTTTCTTAGGTCGTTTAGAGCGTCGAATATTCTGATGATATCGATGCCGTTTTGGATGCTCTTAGCAACAAACTTTCTAACGACGTCGTCGGGATAGTGTTTGTAGCCGAGAAGGTTTTGGCCACGGAGAAGCATTTGAAGCTTGGTGTTAGGCATTTTTGCTTTGATGTTACGAAGTCTTTCCCACGGGTCTTCGGAAAGATAACGCAAGCAACTGTCGAAGGTGGCACCGCCCCAGCACTCTACGGAGTAGTAACCGGCCTTATCCATGGTGGAAAGGATGCCTTCAAACTTTTCGAAAGGAAGGCGGGTTGCTATGAGAGATTGGTTGGCGTCACGCAAAACTGTTTCGGTGAATTGTACTTTCTTCATTGTAACCTCCAAATATTTGACGGAATTTTAGGCAAACATACGCCCCATATTTCCGTAATTATATCATACAATAAAAGGGGGTAAAATGTCAATATAAAACTTATAGTTTTAATGGCGAAAAAACACTCTTGTTAGTACAAGTGCGGAGTGCGGAACGCGGAACGCGGAACGGCTTTGTTCCGCTACGCTACACAAACAAGGAAAAAATTATAATTAAAATCCTTGTGAGCGGAACGGAGTGGAGCGAAGCCCATTTTGCATTTTGCATTTTGCATTTTGCATTAAAAAAGACAAGCCTTTCGGCTTGCCTTTGCTTTACTTGTTTTGATTATTTCTTTTTGGGAAAAATTGCACTAAACCAGCTACGTCCGTGCTTTTCCTTATATGCATTGCTCTTAGCAATGATATCGGTGGTAACGGATACGGCAATAATGATTAGGCCGATAACTACGAATATTGCGAGTAGGCCTTGCCAAAGGATGTTAAGGGAAGTCTTTAGGACTTCGATATTCATGGGTGATAGGTTTTCGAAAGAAGCGAGTAACATATTCATATTTATTTCCCCCTTACAGAACTAGACCGATAATCAAGCCACCGACGATAGCGGAAGCGATTTGGCCGGAAACGTTAACGCCAACAGCGTGCATGAGCAAGTGGTTGCTGGGGTCTTCTTGGATGCCGAGTTTTTCGGCAACACGGGCAGCCATCGGGAATGCGGAGATACCTGCAGCACCGATGATGGGGTTGATTTTGTTCTTGGTGAATAGGTTCATAAGCTTTGCACAGAATACACCGCCGATGGTATCGAAAACGAAGGCGAAGAGACCGAGAGCCATGATGATTAGGGTTTCTACTCTAAGGAAAGCTTCGGCTTGCATTTGGAAGGCGATGGTGATGCCGAGTAGCAAAGTGATGATATTGGAGAAGGTGGTTTGAGCTGTTTCGGAAAGCGATTGTAGTACCCCACACTCACGGATTAGGTTACCGAACATGAGCATTCCAACAAGGGAGAGAGATTCGGGAGCGATGAGTCCGGCGATGACGGTAACGATGATGGGGAACAAAATTCTCGTTAGCTTAGTTACTTGCGTAGAAGTATATTGCATCTTAATCATACGTTCCTTTTTGGTCGTGCAGAGTTTTACGACTGCGGGTTGAACGATGGGAACGAGAGCCATATAGGAGTATGCAACTACTATGATAGCGGAAGTATAATTGGACTTAAGAACTTGGGAAACCATGATGGCGGTGGGGCCGTCTGCGGCACCGATGATACCTATGGAAGCGGCGTCTTCGATGGGGAAGCCAATCATGGCTGCAAGGATGATGGTAACGAAAATACCAAGTTGAGCAGCTCCGCCCAAGATGAATAGCTTGGGGTTGGAAAGAAGGGGGCCGAAGTCAATCATAGCACCTATGCCGATAAAGAGAAGAAGGGGCATAGCTTCGCTTGCTGCGATACCGACGTCGAAAAGGGATTTGATGATACCGCTTTCTGCAATAACGGGTGAAAGGGGTAGGTTGACGAGAATAGCACCAAAGCCCATGGGGAGAAGGAGAGCAGGCTCCATATCCTTTTTGATAGCAAGGAAGATTAGCAAACCGCCAATCAACCACATGACTGCTTGACCATAAGTCAAGACTTCTAGGCCTTCAATTAAATAACCCATAACAATCTCCTTTGGGAAAGGGGATAAGCCCCAAAATCCCATGATTATAGCATACTACTAGAAGTTGACTAAAGTCAAGTATAAAGACTTTGTATTTTGGCGACCTACTTAGGAAAATAAAAAATGCACTCAGTCATTTACGAGTAGTAAACTCCTGTCGTGAATTTTTTCCTTTCCGTCGTATCTCATCCAAAATCCAAAGTCTTTCAAGCCGTAGTGCGTGAGTATTTTGCCAAAATAACCTTGTCTTAAAGTTTGAGTTAGCTCGTCCTATTGTTAGACTCCTTAAAAACGCATTAGTTT
>JAZNYA010000189.1:0-4958 GCA_045594145.1 Candidatus Stercoripulliclostridium sp.
TGCACTCCTTGTGAATCCTTCTGGACGGAATCTCAACTTGTTGACGGCAAATGCCCCGATTGCGGTAGAGAAGTTAAGCTTGCCGAAGAAGAAGCATATTTCTTCAAGATGAGCAAATATGCAGACGCTCTCATTAAGTACTATGAAGAGCATCCCGATTTCATCACCCCCGTTTCCAGACGTAACGAAATGATGAACAACTTCCTAAAGCCCGGTCTACACGACCTATGCGTTTCTCGTACTTCTTTCAAGTGGGGTATCCCGGTTGAGTTCGACCCCAATCACGTAGTATACGTTTGGCTAGATGCTCTTACCAACTATATTACCGGTATCGGCTATGATGCAGACGGCAACTCCACCGATGAATACAAGAAGTTATGGCCGGCGGACGTTCACGTAATAGGTAAGGATATTGTAAGATTCCATACTATCTATTGGCCCATATTCTTAATGGCAATGGGTGAACCGCTTCCCAAGAAGATATTCGCACATCCCTGGCTACTACAAGATGGCGACAAGATGAGCAAGTCTAGGGGCAACGTAATGTATGCCGACGATATGGTAAAGTTTTATGGCGTAGACCCCTTGAGATATTTCCTACTCTCTCAAATGCCCTTTGATAACGACGGCGTAATCAGCTGGGACATAGTAACCGATTCCGTTAACGGCGACCTTGCCAACGTATACGGCAACCTAGTAAGCCGTACTGTTGCTATGAGCCAAAAATACTTTGATGGAGTATTGGAAAATGCAGGTGTGGAAGAAGAAGTAGACCAAGACCTTAAGGCAGTTGTAACTTCCGCATATAAGAAGGTTGCCGACAAGGTTGACCAATATAGAATTGCCGATGCGATGCAAGAAATCATGCATATTTTCCGTCGTGCTAACAAGTATATTGATGAAACTATGCCCTGGGCACTCGCTAAGGACGAAGCAAAGAAAGATAGGCTAAAGACCGTTCTTTATAACCTTGCAGAAACCATCGTTATCGGTACGACTTTAATAGAAAACGCAATACCTACTCTTGCTAAAGAAGTATACGCACAATTTGGCGTAGGTGCAAGAAAGGTTGAAGACCTAGATAAGTTTGGCCTACTCGCAAACGGCACCAAGGTAGTACCCAGCGAAAAGAAACTCTTTACTCGTCTAGTTAACAAAGAGATTAATGAAAAGGTTGAAGCAATGTACGCAGAAAGACAAAAGGCTACTGCTACTAAGGAAGTAAAAGAAGAAGTTAAGGCTCCCGAAGAACCCAAAAAGGAAACCATAACTATAGATACCTTTGCAAAGGTAGAATTAAAGGTAGGCAAGATTATTGCTTGTGAAAAACTTGCTAAATCCAACAAACTACTAAAGTCAACCGTAGAAATCGGTGATGAAACCAGAACCATTTTGAGCGGTATAGCCAAGTACTATACTCCCGAAGAAATGGTAGGCAAATTGGTAGTTGTAGTAACCAACCTTGCTCCTGCTAAACTTTGTGGAACGGTTTCCGAAGGCATGCTCCTTTGTGCAAGCGATAAGGACGGCAAGGTAGTACTTCTCACTCCCGAACAAGTAGTATCCAGCGGAGCTTCCATTTCCTAATGCTAATAGATACACACGCACATCTTAATGACGAAAGGCTAAGTCCCATAGCATTGGAAATTATTTCTACTATGAAGGACAAGGGGCTGGAAGCAATCATCAACGTAGGCTATGATAGGCCGTCTAGTGAACTTGCTTTAAGCCAAGCCAAAGAGTATGCCGACCTATATGCAGTAGTGGGCATACATCCCCATGATGCTAAAGCACAAACTGCGGACGATTATTTATATTTCGAAAGGGTTAGTGGCGACAAAAAGGTTGTTGCTATAGGTGAAATAGGATTGGATTTCTATTATGACCTAAGCGACCGTGATGTACAAAAGAGAGTTTTTATTGAGCAACTTGAGCTTGCTCACTCGCTAAAGCTTCCCGTAGTTATGCACGTAAGAGATGCTTATGGTTTAGCACTGGAAATACTAAAGGAGAACAAAAGGTTCTTGGAGTATTCCGGTGTTATGCATTGTTATGCCGGTAGCAAAGAGTTGCTAAAAGAATTTGTGGACCTTGGCTTATATGCATCTTTTGGCGGAGTAACCACCTTTAAAAATTTTGGCAAAGCGGACGTTGTTAAGAGTTGTCCGGCGGAAAGGTTGCTTCTTGAAACCGATTGCCCGTATATGACGCCCGTGCCGTATCGTGGAAAAACCAACCTTCCCGAATACGTTACGCTTGTTAGGGATAAAATTCAAGAGTGGCGAGACGACGTAGACGTAGAGCAAGTCACCACCCAAAACGCAAGGAGATTATTTAATATATAATGAACACCTATTCATACTCGATAGATGGTAAAATATACGTTAACTTGACTAATCGTTGTTCGAACGCTTGTGATTTTTGCGTGCGAGTTAACGATAGTTATAGTGAGCATAATTTGTGGCTGGATAAGGAGCCGACGACGGAAGAAGTAATCAATTCCTTCCAAAAGTTAGATTTTGAAGGCACGGAAGAATTCGTATTTTGCGGATACGGCGAGCCTATATATAAGCTGGAAGAGATAAAAGAAATTAGCGAATATTTGCATAAACACGGCAAAAAAGTACGTCTTAACACCAATGGTCAAGGCGACCTTATACACGGCAAGAACGTAGCGGAAGAGCTAAAGGGCTACGTTGACGTTCTTTCTATTTCTTTGAACGCAGCCAGTGCCAAGGCATACCAAGATATATGTCATAGTGAGTTTGGTGAAAAGGCATTTTATTCGCTACTCAATTTTGCAAAAAACGCCAAGGAATATATTCCGGTAGTCAAACTTTCTCTCGTAGACGTAGTTGGCGAAGAAGAAATCAAGAAGGCGAAGGAACTTACGGAAAGCTTAGGCGTCGAGCTTAGAGTTAGGGCTTATATCTCCTAAAAATCCATAACCGCACCACGTGGGTACGGTTATTTCTCTTTTGTACATCGGAGATTTTCTCTTTTGTACGCAAGTAGTATGCTAAGTAGCATAAAACTTATACGCCAAAAGGTAGGTAAAAAGTGGAAGTAAAAGAAATCTTAAGAAAGCATGGTTTCGTATTCAAGAAGAACCTAGGTCAAAACTTTTTGACGGAAGGTTCGCTTCTTCGTGCAATCGTCAAGGATGCCGGGGTTACGGCGGATGACGTTGTAGTAGAGATAGGTACGGGGGCCGGCACTCTTACTTCTGCAATAAGCGAAAAGGCGAAGTGGGTTTATACTTTTGACGTAGACAATGCGTTAAAGCCTGTTTTGGAAGAAACGCTTGAAGGCAAGGAAAATATCACGCTCAATTTCTTGGACGTATTAAAGTGCAGTGATGAAAAGCTTAGGGAGATAATAGGGAAAGAGCCGTTCAAGGTGGTTGCCAATATTCCCTATTACGTTACGACACCGCTCATAATGCGTTTTTTGGAAAGTGATTTACCATGCAAGTCGCTTACCGTAATGGTACAAAAGGAAGTTGCGGACAGATTGATTGCGGAACCGGATACCGAAAACTATGGAGCGATAACGCTAGCGGTTGAATTGCGTGGTAGTGCTAAGGTGACAAGGACGGTATCTAGGATGTTGTTCCATCCGGCACCCAAGGTTGATAGTGCCGTCGTACACATAGAAATTGACGATACAAGGTACGAAATAAGAGACAAGGCGTTCTTGCAAAAGCTAATTAGGGCGGGATTCCAAATGAGAAGAAAGACTCTCGTTAACAACATTGGTTCGCTACTTGGCATAAGCAAGGATAAGGCAAAAGAAGTGCTGGTTAAGCTTGGATATTCGGAGTCTATTCGTGGCGAAGCACTTTCGATAGAAGACTACATCAAGATAGCAGAAGCGTTGGTGGAGTAGAGTAATATAGATAGGTGGTATATAAGCAAATCTTCCGCATATTATAGTGTGGGAGATTTTTTATGCTTATTAAAAAGACTATTGTATTAAGTGACGGCACTAACGCCGTGGGGCATTTGAGCCTGGTTAGAGTGGGCGGAGAAACGGGCGGAAAGCTGACGCTGACGAAGAGTTTTGATGGTTGTATTCTAGCTCTAAAGCTTGGTGGGAAGGAGCAAGAAAACCACAAGATAGAAGGCTTACGCATGGAGTTTAAGCTTAGCGTAAACGTGGAACCCAACGACAAAATAGGAGCGTTAATTTTGGGCGAAGGCGGTGTGCTTGCCGGTGGTGGAATAAGGGAAATAGTAAGCCGAAAACTGCCGGAAGCAAAAGTGGAAGAGATTGTGGAAACCATAGCTTTAGGGGAACCTAAAATGGAAAACACGGAGCCTAAATCGGAAGAAAAAGAAAAGGAAGCGGAAGGTGAAGAACTTTTGGAAGAGAAGCCTATGGAGAAGGTGGAAAGCGAAAGCTCAAAAGAAGAAAATGAAGAAGGAAGCGTTAAAAGGGAGCCTATAATAACCCCGTTTAAGAAAACGAAGGGGGAGAATTTTTATAGGAGCATAAAGGGGAAGTTGAACGAGCTAATGACGGCTAACCCAAGGGAGAGAAAACTGGAAGAACTAATCCCGGATTCCAAGTGGGTGAGAGTGTATTATGATAAGGGAGAGTACTACGTTGTGGGGGTGCTCACGGAAGACGGGGAAGTTACTTTTCTTGCGTATGGAGTGCCCGGGGTTAGAAGCGTTAAGCCCCCTAAGGATGCGGAAGAGCTTTGTGATTTTGTGGAAGTGGAAAGTAGCATAGGGGACGGATATTGGGTGATGTTCCAAAACGCCAAGAACGGCGAAATAATGAAATCAATTTGAGTTTAAGGTTAAGGAGCACTGCTCCTTAATTTAATTTACGGCATAAAATATAAATTTTGGATTGCATTTTGGAAATAGTAGTGTATAATTAATACTAAATATTATTTAGAGAAGCGACAAAGGAGAAAGAGATGGCAACTTCTATGATAGCTGTTAGTG
>JAZNYA010000190.1:0-5776 GCA_045594145.1 Candidatus Stercoripulliclostridium sp.
CGTCTTCCATCCACAGATTTTGCGGAATAAAGCGGTGGAATTTGGTCGATTTCACCAATTAAAGTGGGTAAAACAGCTTTAATCTCTTCTTCGGATACCAACTTACTGTCTTCTTTAACAACTACCCCGCTCTCATCCAAAGTATCGGTTTCTTTGCCAAAAACAAATTCCGTGTAGTAAACTTTTTGCTTATCTAACGTATAATCAAATAGCCTTGTCGCCTTACCAAGTGCAATCGGCAAAACGCCTTCACCATCCGGGTCCAGCGTTCCGGTATGGCCTATTTTATCAAAAGGTATACCACGAGTTCTAAGTATGCGTTTGAGTTTTGTTACAACAAACGCCGAACTCATACCCTTTTCTTTGTTTACGTTAATGAATCCGTTAAGCATCTTCTAGTATCTTCTTGGAAGCCTTTAGTAGTTTATCAATGGTTTCAGTAAAAGTTGCATATATTCTGCATCCGCTTGCATTATGATGTCCACCACCACCGAACAGAGCTGCAAATTTTCCGGCATCAACACCGCCACGACTGCGAATACCAATTTTAAACGCAGGTTGGTCGGGCATTTCCGCAACGGAAATGGCAAGTTTTACGCCCTTTACGTTTATAATGTTGTTTATCATGCCTTCCGTGTCTTTAGGTTCCGTTCCGGTTATGGCAAAGTCGTCATTTAAGAAAGTTATGATACCCACTTGGCCATCCATATAAAACCTAGCACCATTAAACGTTCTTGATTTCAACTCAAATACGTTGCGTCCTTCTTCCTTACTTAACTTATATATTACTTCATGGAAGTTTATACCGTATTTTATCAGTTTTGTTGCAATTTCAAGCGTATTAATCGTGGTGTTGGTAAAAGTGAAAGCTCCGGTATCCGTAACCATGCCCGAATAAAGACAGAGAGCGACGTTCTCATCTATGGCACTTTCATCATTTTCTACCATAAATTTATAAAGTATCTCGCACGTTGAAGATACGTTTTCAAAAACCAAGTCGTCAACAAACGGTTCACCCGTTTCGTGATGGTCGAAACACGCTAGGTCATCACACTTGGAAAAGAATATTTGTGAACATTTTTTTCCCATTCTGGAAGCACTGCCACAATCTACAGCGATACCTAGGTCATAGTGCTTTAACGAACGTGAATTGATACTTTCGATTGCAGGCAAAAAGTTCAAGTTTTCTCTTAAGTCTTCCTTGTCTTCCGTAAAAACGAATACGTCTTTGCCAAGGTTCCTTAAATAATGATAGAGAGCGAGACCGCTCCCTACGCAATCGCCGTCCGGGTTGACGTGCGTAAACACGGCAACCGTTTCGGCAGAAAATAATTTTTTAGTAATACTTTCGTACATTACTATTAGTCCTTTTTCCCACTTTCGTTTATTTCTTTCAAGATTTTTTCAATCTTAAAGCCGTACTCGATGCTGTCGTCTAATACGAAAATCAAAGTGGGCACCGCACGTATTTTAAGGCGGTTAAACAATGCGTTACGCAAGAAACCAGCACTTGCATTGAGCCCTTTTATTACTTCTTGTGGATTTTCGTGCCCCATGATGCTAACGTGTATCTTGCTATACTTAAGGTCGCCGGTGGTATCCACTCTCATAATGCTGAGCATAGTGCAGTCTCTTACACGTGGGTCTTTGAGTTCGGTTCTAATCAAACTCATAAGTTCCTTCATTATTTCGGAGTTAACTCTTTCTATATTCATAATTACTTATCTTCCACTACGTTGAAACTTTCGATGATATCGCCTTCTTTGATGTCGTTCCAATTATCTAGACCGATACCACACTCAAAGCCACGCAATACTTCGGTTACGTTGTCCTTCATACGCTTTAAGGAGTTAATGGACGTATCTGCAATAACGATGTTATCACGGATAAGTCTTACCTTAGCGTTACGAACGATTTTGCCATCGATAACCATACAACCTGCAATGGTACCAACGCTGGAAATCTTGTAGGTTTGTCTAACTTCTGCCTTACCAAGATATTCTTCACGATATTTGGGAGCAGATAGCCCCTTGATTGCTGCGGTTACTTCGTCGATTGCATCGTAAATTATGCGATATAGGCGAATTTCTATCTTTCTTTCTTCTGCTAGTTTCTTAGCATTACTATCGGGGCGAACGTTGAAACCGATGATGAGTGCATTAGTTGATTCTGCAAGGATGATATCACTTTCGTTAATTGCACCAACCATTGCGTGCGGTACGTTAACTTTAACTTCTTCCGTGCTGAGTTTTTGTAGTGAATCACGAATTGCTTCAACGGAACCTTGAACGTCGGCTTTAATAATAATGTTAAGGTTCTTTAGCTTACCTTCTTCAATCTTGCCATAGAGTTCATCTAGGCTTACGGTTCCACTATTAATCTTGCGTTCTCTATCCTTTGCGATACGGTCTGCAACAACGCTCTTCAAGAGTTTGTCGTCGTCAAATGCCATGAGTTGGTCACCGGCACCGGGAACGTCATCTAGACCAAAAATCATAACCGCCATGGAAGGACCTGCACTCTTAACGTTTCTGCCCTTATCGTCTAGCATTGCTCTAATCTTACCGGTAACCGTACCTACAACGATATGGTCGCCGACTTTAAGAGTACCCGTTTGAACGAGAATAGTTGCAAGCGGTCCCTTACCTTTATCAAGTCTTGCTTCAACAACGGCACCCATTGCTTTACGATTGGGGTTAGCTTTGAGTTCCATAACTTCGGATTCAAGAAGTATGGTTTCCAGCAATTCATCAATGCCTACACCGGTCTTTGCGGAAACTTTAACTACGGGAATATTACCACCCCATGCTTCCGGAACTAAACCATACTCGGTAAGTTGCGTCATAACACGGTCGGGGTCTGCGGTGTTCTTATCAATCTTATTGATAGCAACTATAATCTTGCAGTCCTTAGCGGCTTTAGCGTGGTTAATAACTTCAACGGTTTGGGGCATGATGCCATCGTCTGCTGCAATTACTATAACGATAATATCCGTTACGTTAGCACCACGAGCACGCATTGCGGTAAATGCAGCGTGTCCGGGGGTGTCTAGGAAGCTGATTTGAGAGCCCTTTACGGAAATGGTATATGCACTAATATGTTGGGTAATACCACCTGCTTCGCCTTCTGCAACCTTGGACTTCTTTATGTAGTCCAAAATTGAAGTCTTACCATGGTCAACGTGTCCCATAATGGTAACGATGGGCGGACGAGTGACGAGTTGGCTTTCGTCTTCTTCTTCCTGTTCAAAGTAGGAAATAAGCTTTTCTTCCGAAGTTTCTTCTCTTTGAAGTTCAAGAGTAATGCCAAAGTCACTTGCAACTAGGTCTGCGGTATCGAAGTCAATAGAGTCGTTGATGGTCTTCATAATACCGAGTTGGAACAAACGCTTTATGATTTCCGTACCGGTCTTACCAATCTTTTCTGCTAGTTCTTTAATCGGAACGTTATCTTTGGTGATTATTGCATGCTCGATTTGTACCGCTTCGGTTACGTTGAAAGTAGACTTGTTTTGGTTAGCCGTCTTTCTGGTACGAATCTTCTTGATGTTGCCTTCTTCATCGTATACGATTGCGGAAGAACCCCCTTCAATCCCCTTCTTGAGCTTAGTTTTCTTTGCAAGTTGAGTCTTTTCATCAGGAGCATTATCAAAGACTTTCTTCTTTTGAGTATCCTTTTGAACAACGGGAGAGTTGTTAATGTGGTCAATAGCGTTTTGTCTTTGGTAAGCGTTCATGCCACCGCCTTGGTTATAACTTTGTCTATTGTCACGATTTTGATTATTATTCGGTCTTTCCGTACGCTTAGGACGTGCTTCTTCGACCGGGGGACGATAAACTTTATATACAACGGGAGCATCCGGAACGGCCTTCTTGGGTTTTGCCAAGAATTGCTCGAGAGCTTGCTTTTTAGCATCTTCAAGTTGCTTGGAGTTGTTTTGAGCTTTTTGTTGAGCGGGTTGTTGATCTTTAACTTCAACCTTTTTAGGTTGAACTTCTTTCTTGGGTTCTTCCACCACTTCTTGCTTAGGAGCTTCTATTTGCTCAACTACTTCTTCTTTCTTAGGCTCTTCCACTACTTCTTCCACTTCTTGAACTTCTTCTACGATTGGTTCTTCGATAATGGGAGCTACGGTAGCAAGCTTGATTGCTTCAGCTTTTTCCTTTTCGGCTTGCAAGCGAGCTTCTTCTTGAGCTATTCTTGCTTTTTGTTCAGCAAGAAGTGATGCCAAAGTAGCACTATTTTCTTCTTTAGCATCCATCAAGACACGCAACTTACCGGCGATTTCTTGCACAACCGCACCGTTACGCTTTAAGAATTCGCTTATTTTGCCAATATTTACTATTTGATTTGATTCATTGTTAAGGTTATTACGAACGTTGTTTTTTTCCATCTAGTCCTTCCTTAAATATTTAGTTGTTTGATTATGGCTTCGGCAAGGCTAACGTCTCTTATCCCCACCGCTTTACAGCCTAATTTGGGTGTGATTAGATTAAAATCATCAATCATTTCCGCTCTTTGTGCGTTTTTAGCAACGCTTTCCAGAGTCTTTTTTACTGAGTTTTCGGCAAGTTCACCGGAATAAAGCACGAGCATGGGTTTGTTAATCTTTATGATGTTATCAACCCCTAGTACGCACTTTCTCGCTTTATAGGCGAACCCGACGTAAGTCTTAATTTTTTGTGCTGAACTCGGCGAGAGCTTCATATATTTCTTCTCCTATTTGCGTTTTGAAACTCCTATTAAGTAATTTCTTTTGCACGCATTTGTTAATACAATCGGGATTATTGCAAATATATGCCCCCCTGCCTTGTCCTTTGCCACTTTCGTCAACGTAAAACTTTCCGTCAACACGTACTACTCGAATCAACTCGGCCTTATTCGCTTTACGCCTGCATACCGAGCAGGTTCTAGTAGGTTCATGCATTATTCTTCGTCTCCTAGAATTAGACTTTCGTCATCAGCAATAGCTACGCTATAAGGCTTAACGTCGATTTTGTATCCGGTTAGCTTAGCTGCAAGTTTTGCGTTTTGACCACCCTTACCGATTGCAAGAGAAAGTTTATCATCGGGAACGATAACTCTTGCTTCCTTTGCTGCTTCGTTAAGTTGAACCATGATGATTTTTGCAGGAGAAAGTGCCTTAACGATATATTCGGAAGGATTAGAGCTATAAGGTATAACGTCTACCTTTTCGCCGTTGAGTTCGTTTACGATTGCGTTAACACGTGAGCCTTTGGGGCCGATACATGCACCTTGTGCATCAATGTTGGGGTCTTCGGAATATACGCTCATCTTAGTACGTAGACCGGCTTCACGAACGATTTTTTCTACCTTGATAAGACCGCTACGAAGTTCGGGAACTTCTATTTCAAAAAGTTTTCTTACGAAACCTGCACAGCTTCTGGAAACGAAAACTCTAGAACCATCTTTCTTGGAGCCGTCTTTGTTGAAATCTTCGTTAATCTTCTTAACGTATACTTTGATGGTATCGCCAACGTTGAGCTTTTCGCCACGAACTTGGTCACGAGTGCCTAGGATACCTTCAATTTGGGTACCGCTTATTTCTACTGATACGGTGCCGTTAGCTTCTACTCTGCGAACCATAGCGGACATAAGTTCGCCTTCACGGTCCTTCATTTCGTTCATAACTTGAGCACGCTTTGCTTCGTTGATATTTTGAGTAAAGACTTGCTTAGCCGTTTGAGATGCAATTCTGGAAAGGTCGTCGGGGTCTACGTTTTCGCCGATAATGTCGAAGTCGGAGGCCAAGCGG
>JAZNYA010000191.1:0-9168 GCA_045594145.1 Candidatus Stercoripulliclostridium sp.
GGTTGTTAGGTCTGCTGAAAAAGCTACTATAATCGATACTACCAAAGATGGATACGTTTCCATGATAGGCAAACCTGTTTTTGAAATATACAAAGATAAAGAAAGGAAATTCCGTTTCCGTTTAATGTCCCAAACGGCAATGAACCTTTTGGCATCGCAAGGATATACTTCCAAAGCCAATTGCTTAAAGGGTGTTGAAAGTGTAATTAGAATAGCAGAGTATCACACGATATCAGATGATACGTTAGCATAAAAGAAGCTATAACGTATTAAGCACAAACTGATTATTTTAGATACGCGCGTACGAAAAGTTCGCGCGTATTTATATACAAATTAAAAAATTCCCTATTGACGAAAGTGCACTTTTGGTTTATTATTGTATATAGGAAAATTATATTGGGGAACTTTGAGTTTGAAGATAGTAATTCTTGATGGATATTGTCTTAATCACGGCGATTTATCGTGGGAGAAATTTAGTTCTCTTGGAGAAGTCGTTCTTTATTCTCGTACACCATATGACAAAATTGTCGAAAGAATGGGCGATGCGAGCATAATGATTACAAACAAGTGCAGTATTGACAAAAATATTATAGATAAGCTCAAAAACCTAAAATACGTTGGCGTTCTTGCAACAGGATATAATAACGTTGACGTCGACTATGCTCGTTCTAAGGGTATAGTGGTAACCAACATTCCGGCTTATAGTACCGAAAGTGTTGTTCAGACGGTATTTGGTTTGATTATTGAATTATATTCGGGAATAGGCTACCATGATAGAACTGTGAAAGACGGAGAATGGGAAAAAAGTCCGGATTTTTGCTATTACAGAACGGGAATGAGCCAAATGTTTGGTAAGACTATTGGCATAGTCGGAGCTGGTCGCATAGGGCTAAGAGTGGCGGAAGTTGCAAAAGCTTTTGGCATGAACGTATTGTTATATAGCAAATCCAGACATGCCAAAGAAGACGGATTCAAGTACGTTGAAACGTTAAACGAACTATATGAAAAATCCGATATTGTGTCGCTCAATTGTCCGCTTAATGCGACTAATGAAAGGATGATAAACAAAGAAGCACTATCACGGTTTAAGAATAGTGCAATATTAATAAATACGGCAAGGGGCGGATTGATTGATGAAGAAGCTCTTGCGGATGCGTTAAATAGCGGAAAAATCAAGGGAGCCGGAGTGGACGTGTTGAGTCAAGAGCCGGCAAGAAGTGATAATCCACTACTTAAAGCACAAAACATAGTGATAACCCCACACGTTGCATGGGCAACAGTAGAAGCAAGGTCGTCACTAATGGAAATAGCTTGTAATAATTTAAAAGCTTTCCTAGCGGGACAACCCGTAAACATAGTGTAAGAAATAAATAAAGGAAGGGATATTATGGAAAAGATTGCGATAATTGATTTAGGTAGCAACTCGGCAAGACTTGTTATTGCAAACGTTATGCCCGGCGGTTATTTTATGGTAGTTGATGAACTAAAAGAACCCGTTAGGCTCGCTCAAGATATGGAAATAGACGGATTCTTACGTCCTATTCGTATATCTCAAACGATAAAAACGTTACGCACTTTCCGTACGCTTTATGAAAGTCATGGAGTAACCAAGGTGTTTGCATATGCAACTGCCGCAGTTAGACGTGCAAAAAATCAAAAATCGTTTATAGAAGAAGTTCAAACTTCTTGTGGAATAAAGCTACAAGTAATTTCTCAAGAAGATGAAGCTATGTTCGTTTATCAAGGTGTAATCAATTCTATGGAAGTTCCTAAGGGATTGATAGTTGATATCGGCGGTGGCTCCGTTAAGCTCATATATTACAATAGAAGAGTAATGCTTGCTCAAGATACTCTACCTTTTGGTGCACTTACTTTGACGGAAAAATTCAAGAATACCGGCTCACCTGAAGAATGTTTGCAAGCAATTAGCCAATACGTTGGTGAACACCTAGATCAACTAGAGTGGTTCAAAGATTTAGACCCGGAAACTCAACTTATCGGCGTAGGCGGTTCATTGAGAAATCTTGGCAAGATAAGCCGTAAATTGAAGAAATATCCTTTGGATATGGCTCATAATTATCATATTCCGTATAAGGAATTAGAAACCATATATGACACCATCAAGCCCCTAGAACCCGAAAAGTTGATGAGAATAAAGGGTTTATCATCCGCTAGAGCAGATATTTTCCCTGCAGCACTCGCAGTAATAGATGCCATCAAAGCACGCACGAACTTTAGTGAAATAGTAATAGGCGGAGCCGGTATGCGTGAAGGAGCAATGCTTCGTTATGCTTGTCCCACCATTACCGAAAAGCCCATAAGCGATATTTTGGGACATGGAATTTATACGCTATTGCATCACTTTAACATGAATATACAACACGCAGAACACGTGTTTGATTTGAGTATGCAACTCTTTAAACAAGTTAAAGTAATACATAAGCTTCCCCGCCCGTACGTTAAGATTTTGCGTGTAGCAAGCATGCTCCACGATATAGGTTCCAGCATGAAGTTCTATGACCACCATAAGCACTCTATGTATATGATACTCAACAGCAATCTTTATGGTATTCCCCAAAAAGATTTGATAATGGCTGCTATGGTTGCAGGTTTGCACTATAAGGATGGTTTAGAACAACTTGACGTACAGAAGTACCTTGACCTATTAACCGAAGAAGAGATTATTGCAGTACGTAAACTTGGTGTTATCGTAAGAATTGCCGAGTGCTTCGACCGTAGCTGTGGTGGAGCAATAGTAGGAATCTCTTGTGACGTTCTAGGAGATTCTGTAATTCTAAAGACTAAAGCCCAAGGCGATTGCACTTTGGAAATTAAAGATGCATTAACCGCTCTAGGCGATTTCAAGCGTGCGTTCAAAAAGAATTTGGAAATACTATAATGAAAGTATTATTGGCTTCGGCATCGCCGAGGCGTAAAGAACTTCTTAAAGAAGTAATATCAGAATTTAGCATAGAAACTTATCCTACTGATGAAAATTTCCTTGGCGAAACTCCAGAAGCAACCGTCAAGGAAATTGCTTTAAGAAAGTTAAACGCAGTACCCAATAAGGAAAGATACGACCTTATTATTGCATCGGATACGCTTGTTTATAGAAATGGTGTTTATTACGGAAAACCCAAAGATTATAGCGATGCGGTAAGGATGCTTTCGGATCTTGAAGGTGTTACTCATGTCGTTTGTTCGGGATTGGCGTTGTATTATAAAGGCGAAGTGGAAAGTTACGCAGTTAGCACTTTGGTTACCTTTAATGCAATGTCTAGGCAACAAATTGAAGAATATTTGAATTCATATTATTGTTTGGATAAGGCAGGAGCATATGCCGTTCAAGATGGCGTAGTGGTAAAAAAATATGAAGGAAGTTATACTAACGTCGTTGGTCTTCCCGTAGAAAAATTAAAAGAAATTCTATTAGAAAAGAAGATAATATAGTTATGCAAAAACAAAAGATTGTAATAGACCCGGGCTCGAGTAATTTAACCATCTATGGCGGTGGTTACTTGTTGCGTGAACCTAACGTCTGCGTAATTAGAAGGGGAAATCACGTCGAACTTATTGCAGTTGGTAGTGAAGCCTTAAAACTAACCGACCTTCCCGACAATTGTTCGTTAATCTATCCCATAAAAGAAGGGGTAGTTTCTCGTCCTGACGTTTTTGCTAAAGTTTTAGAATATTACCTTACGGATATAATTTCATTTTCTGTTTTCAACCCGGTGGAACTCTACGTGCTTATTCCATCCGGATTTTCCAGTGCGGAACGTGAAAGCATGGAGTCCGCAGTACAAAGAACCGGCTACAAGGACATAACTTTGATAGAAAATGTTCTTGGCTTTGTTCCCGTGTTGGGTAGCGGAGATAGAGCTGTTTGTTCTTTCGGTGGTGGCTCTACCGAAGTAGCTGTTGTTAATGATGAAGGAATAGTTTCTGCTTGTACCGTTAACATTGGTGGTAATACGATTAATGAAGGCATAGTCGAGCAAGTGCTAAAGACGTATAATCTTAGAATAAGCAATTCTACTGCAGAAAAACTTAAAGTTGGAATAGGCAGTTTATACGATAACGACTCATCCGTTATGACAATTAGCGGACAAGACGTTTTAGATGGCAAAATTAAAAATGTGGAAATATCTTCCGAATCGCTTAGAGCACCTATCGTTTGGTGTTATAAGAAGATAGCTGAACTAATCGAGAGTGTGCTTACTACGGTTCCTTATGGTAAAATTGCAAACGTAACGGCAAATGGTCTAAATTGTGCCGGAGCAGGTGCTAATTTGCGTGGTTTGACGGATTATCTATCAAAGTTTTTGCGTTTACCGGTTAATATTGTTGCCGAGCCGGAAGTTTCTGCCGTTAAAGGCATATATGAATTAATTACAGATACTACGAACAAGTATGCAATGATACTTGGCAATAAGCGTTAATTCTTTTAAAATAGTTTGTATATTTAATATAGTTATGTTATAATACTCCTGATTGAAAATCTTTTAGGAGTATTTTTATGAAAGAATTGTTAAAACAATTGTGGACTATACCGAATATGATAACGGTTTTCCGCATTATTGCAGTTCCGTTTATTATGTGGACCACAATAGACGCAAGCACTTACGTACAAGTAGGCAAGTATTTATTCCCCATAATCGGCTTGGTCATCCTTTTTGTTGCAGCATCTTCCGACTTGGTTGACGGTTGGTTTGCAAGAAAGTTTAATCAAGGCACTCAACTTGGTGAGATTATCGACCCCTTTGCAGATAAACTTATGCAATGTTCAGCCATCCTTTCGCTAGTAATCATAGGTTACGTACACTGGGCTTTCATAGTTGTACTATTAGCAAAAGAAGTAACGATGATTATCGGTGGAGCATTTATGGCAGGGGATAGCAAAAATATCAAGGCCAATTATATGGGAAAAGCTGCATCTTTCGTAATTTGTGTAGCTGTTATAATGAGTTATTTCCATGCTTTCTGGGTAGAAAAGGTATTCTATCTGGATTGGATTATTTTAGGAATCGGCTTAGTTCTAACTTACATTGCCTTCTTTAACTATTTGATGCAAGCAATAGGTATCATAAAGAACATACTCGCAAAGAAAAAGGCAGCAAAAGCAGGTGTTTCTATGGAAGAAAACATAGAAGGCCAAGAAGAAGCTCAAGCAAACATTGAAGAAAACAACGACTAGAGGTAAATATGGAACTTCCCAAGAATTTTGAACCACAAAGTTTTGAAAATGAAATATATCAAGAATGGGAGCAATCCGGCTATTTCCGTCCCGAAGTAGACAAGAATAAGACTCCTTTTTCCATTGTTATTCCGCCACCCAACATTACCGGACAACTCCACATGGGTCACGCACTCAATAACACAATTCAAGATACCATTATTCGTCATAAGAGAATGCAAGGCTTCTCTACTCTTTGGTTACCCGGTACCGACCACGCAAGTATCGCTACCGAAGTTAAAATTGTAGATAAACTTCGTGCAGAAGGATTAGATAAGGAAACCATCGGAAGAGAAGAGTTCTTAAAGCGTGCATATGAGTGGAAAGATACCTATGGTGGCAAAATCGTAAGACAACTCCGTAGACTAGGTTCTTCTTGCGACTGGTCAAGAGAAGCGTTTACTATGGACGAACGTTGCTCTAAGGCTGTAAGAGAAGTTTTCGTAAACTTATATCGCAAAGGCCTAATATACCAAGGTAGCCGTATTATCAACTGGTGTCCGCATTGTGAAACCGCTCTTTCTGATGCTGAAGTTGAATACGAAGAAAAGGCGGGCTTCTTGTGGCACATTCGCTATCCTTATGTTGATGGCTCCGGATACTTGATTATCGCAACCACTCGTCCCGAAACGTTGCTTGGTGATACTGCTGTCGCAGTAAATCCCAAAGACCCCCGTTATACCGATAAAATCGGCAAAATGCTCAAACTCCCCTTGACCGATAGGGAAATACCGATTATCGCTGACGAATACGTTGAACTAGATTTTGGTACCGGTTGTGTTAAGATTACTCCCGCACACGATCCTAACGACTTTGAAGTAGGTCTACGTCATAACCTAGAAGTCATTAGAGTTATGGACGATGCAGGCGTTATTAACGAACGTGGTTATGCATATGAAGGTCTTGATAGGGATGAAGCAAGAAAGAGAATAGTAGAAGACCTAGAAAAACTAGGTTTGATGGAAAAGATTGAACCCTATACCCACAACGTAGGCGAATGTTATCGTTGTAAGGCTGTTGTAGAACCCATCGTAAGTAAGCAATGGTTTGTTAAGATGGAAGATCTTGCTCGTCCCGCTCTTAAAGTTGTAAGAGATGGAAAAATCAAGTTTATTCCCGAAAGATTTGCAAAAACTTACTTTAACTGGATGGAAAACATCAAGGATTGGTGTATTTCACGTCAACTTTGGTGGGGACATAGAATTCCTGCTTGGTATTGCCCGGATTGTGGTGAAGTTATAGTAGAAAAGGAAGACCCGACTTGCTGTCCTAAGTGTGGATGTAAAGATATACATCAAGATGAAGATGTTTTGGATACCTGGTTCAGCTCGGCATTGTGGCCTTTCTCAACGCTAGGATTCCCGGAAAAAACCGAAGAATTGGATTATTTCTATCCCACTAACGTTCTAGTTACTGCATACGATATAATTTTCTTCTGGGTAGCAAGAATGATTTTCTCCGGGCTTGAACACATGGGACAAATACCTTTCCCCGAAGTATTGATACATGGTATCGTAAGAGATGCTAAGGGTAGAAAGATGTCTAAGTCTTTAGGTAACGGTATAGACCCGTTGGAACTCATCGATAAATATGGTGCAGATGCTCTAAGATTT
Source organism: Candidatus Stercoripulliclostridium sp. (assembly GCA_045594145.1). Lineage (GTDB taxonomy): Bacteria > Bacillota > Clostridia > Christensenellales > DTU072 > Stercoripulliclostridium_A. Next base: position 6,847 of record JAZNYA010000191.1, read on the forward strand.
AGCTTAACTACCGGCGTAGCTCCTGGTTCCGATATTAGATTTAGCGAAGATAAGATTGAACCTGCTCGTAACTTCCTAAATAAGCTTTGGAATGCATCCAGATTTGTTCTTATGAACAGCGAAGGAAAGACGTTGCCCAAACTAGGTTCGTTTAGATATACTCCCGCTGATAAGTGGATACTATTTAAACTTAACAAAGTTACTCGTGAAGTTAATACTTATTTAAAGAAGTATGAATTGGGTATGGCAAACGCAGCTCTATATGATTTCATTTGGTCAGATTTTTGCGACTGGTATATCGAGCTCACTAAGCCCGCTCTATATTCAGATAATGAAAAGGCAAAATGCGAAACGCTAGCAGTATTGACGTTTGTTCTAAAACAAATACTAAAGCTTATGCATCCTTTCACTCCTTTCATTACCGAGCGTATTTGGAAGGAATGCGGAGAAGAAAGTACTATAATGCTTGCAGAATATCCTGCATACAATAAGAAGTATAACTATGCTACCGATTTCGCAAAATTCGAACAAATCAAGGAAATTATACGTTCTGTTCGTAACTTGCGTGTAGAAATGGATGTTCCCGTATCCAAGAAAGTTAACCTTTATATTGTAACGGGTGATCAAAACTACGTTGCTAAGAACGAAAGTTACATTAAGAAACTTGCTAACGTAGAAAGCGTTAAGTTTGTAAATTCCAAAACTGACGTAGTAGAAAAGAGTGTATCTATCGTTACTAACGATGCAGAAGTTTATATTCCCTTGGGCGAACTTGTTGACGTAGAAAAAGAAATGGCTCGTCTAAACAAAGAATTAAAGACGATAGAAGGGGAAATAAGAAGAAGCGAAGGTATGCTTGGTAATCCTGGGTTCGTTGCAAAAGCTCCTAAGCAAATGATAGAAAACGAAAAGGTAAAACTACAAACAAATACCGAAAAGAAAGCTAAGCTCCTTGAACGTATAGAAGAACTCAAAAATATGTAATAAAACACAAATTAGTGTATTTTTCACCTCTCTTTATTTGTTAACATAAAGAGAGGTTTTTTTATGGCAAAAGTATATTTAGTCGCATCTGGTAAAGGCGGTGTAGGTAAGACGACAATATGTGCGAACTTAGGACTAGCCTTTGCGAGCGAAGGTTATAAAGTAGCACTTGTAGATGCTGATATCGGGCTTAATAATCTTGACGTCGTGTTAGGCGTAGAAGACCGGGTCTCTTATGACGTTATAGACGTAATAGAAGAAAGAGTACGTCTTAACAAAGCGATGATAGAAATAAACCCCAATCTTAGCTTATTAGCATCTAGTAAGATTAACGTTTCAGACAGAGTTAGTGCTAGTATGTTAAGAAAGATTATTGTGGAAATTTGCACTACTCACGACGTAGTGTTTATAGATGCACCGGCCGGGATAGACGCTGGATTTCATAGAGCGGCAAGCTGTGCTACGGAAGCGATAATTGTTACAACCCCGCACGTTAGTGCAATAAAAGATGCAGATAGAGCTATAGGCGTGCTTTCTACGTATTCGCTAAAGGGTATAGGAGTCGTTGTAAATAGGTATAGGAACGACTTATTTAGCAAGGGAGAAATATTGGACGCCGAGAGTATATCTGAAATTTTACACGTGCCACTTTATGGTGTCATACCGGAAAGCGATAAGATTGGCGTCTATTCCACCATAGAATGCTATGGAAGGGATAAGGCCAAGCAAGCATATTATGACATTAGGGAAAGCCTGCGTGATGGTGGAGTAAACAGAACGAAAGACAGGAATAGAAATAGCTTTTTTAGGAGATGGTTTGTGTGAAAAAGAAAAAACAAAGTGAGCTTAGTTATGAGCGACTTAGCCGTGTTGTTGCTAAAGAAAATGCTCTTTCGGAAGGACTGGAGTCCATGTTGGTTAACGATATAAAAAGGTTGTTTAACAGCTATTTAGTATACCAAAATGATGACTTAAGATTCCTGTTTTCTGAAAATATCGGATGCAGGGAAATAAGCATTACAGTCAAATATAGGAATTTTAAAGACGTAAAAATTCTTTAATTGGCGTGTGTACGCTATGTGTGAGAGCGAGCTCTCGCAATTCATTTTCCGATATGGTTTTAATTTTATTAAGATTGTCATCTACAATCTCAAAAGTTGTTTCAGTGTCTGCTTTAAGGTGTTTGAGTAACCTTAGAATTTTTAGGTTTTGATGTACGATTAAAGTTTTTTTCGTGATGGCACCATTAAGGTTTTTAATAAACAAACAATTGTTACAAATGCGTTCATAATTTGATTTTTCGTCTTGGCTGGTGAAAGCAACGTAGAATAGGGCACT
>JAZNYA010000192.1:0-3438 GCA_045594145.1 Candidatus Stercoripulliclostridium sp.
CGCGTTCCGCGTTCCGCACTCCGCATTTCTCTTTAGCGAGCCACGTTCCAGTTTATAAGCTCCGCATATTCCTTCTTGCCAAGGAGATTTACAAGTTCTTCTTGGGCATCAAGCATGAGTACAAGGGCTTCTTCTCGGGTGAAGTTTTGGTAGAAATTGGTCGCAAGCGTACGCCTTCTTGCGTATTCTTCCGCCTTTTCCGGACTGACTCCATACTTGCTTTCCATCTCTTGCTCTCGCTCCATTTCCGCAAAAAGTGCTTCTTGCCTTTCACTGCGGAGCTTGGCAAGCGTTTCCAGCCTTTCAACCTTATATTTTTCTTCCTGCTCGGCAATCTTTTTGTTGTAGGCGTTTATCTCTTCCTTACGCTTTTCTTCGCTGAGTTTTAACTTGTTTAACTTCTCTTGTAGGTCGGCTGCGTACTCCAAATCGAAGGTCTTTATGGCGTTTTCATATTCCTTTTCGGCAAGAGCCAAATCCGCCTTTATGCGTTCGTATTTGACGTCGTATTCCGCCTTTAGTTTTAGGCTATCAAGGTTCAACTTTTCGTCTATTTTTTGCTCACCATCCGCTCTTATGCTGGAGTGATAAAGACCGCTAAAAATCATGTCGTTAAGGTGGTCTTCCTTGTCCTTTTGGTGGGCATAAAGTAGCTCTTGAGAACTATCTATGAAGTCGCTATCCAGGTCTTCTTCCTTGCGGTTAAGGGTTAAACCGGTCTTTTCCAGCTTTTCCTTTGCTTCGGTTTTGTCCTTGATGAGCTCCGGAAGAAGCTCGTTTTCCGCTTCCTTAAGTAACTCTTCTTCCGACCTTTCCACGTACTCCTTTTTTTCCAGCCCAAGACTTGATGGCATGGATGGAACTTCCAGGTCGATTCCCAGCTTTTCCGCCCTATAGCTGTTGTCCATTTCTATGAGCGTATTTATGAGTGCGTCACTGCGGAATCCCACTTCTCCCACTCTGTCCGCAAGCTCTTGGTTATATTCAACTTTGGGTACTTCCTTTCCCGATAACTGATACCCATAGTCGTATAATACCTTTTTTAGCGTTTCGAAGGCGTGGTTTAAATCTCCCGTCCTTAACGCCTTTTGGACTTCCTTTCTGCCGTCCTTTTTATCGTCATAATAGGAAGTATAACTTTCCTTCAAACTAGCCATTATTTTCTCCTTTTTGGTTAAGCGATTTTTCTATTGCTTCAACCTTTCTTTGTAGTATTATAAGTCGTTGTTTTAGTTCGTTTAGAACTTCCAAAATTCTTTCCATCATGGGCAGTACTTCCTTACGTAATCGAAAATTAGCTTGGCGTTGCGAACGAATAAGTCGCCCGTGCAAGAAATTTCAAAGGCGAAATCGTAGCCCACCGTACCAAAGGGAACGACTGCCGTGGTACTTGAAGCATAGGCGGTTTTTTCGACGCCCACGTTGCCTTGATACACCTTTATTTTTAGGTCGCAACTCGTATCGAGCGTGATGCGTTTTAGGTTCTTAAGTTCATCGAAAGCACCCATCTTCGTGCGAGCCGAACGCCAGCGTTTTTCCAGCGGTTCGCCAAACATTTTGCCATCCGTACTAAGCCTTCCCGGACGATGCGAACGCACGTTACCAAAGACGACGAATATCTCCTTTACGCCCTTTGTCAGCACTGGGAAAAAGCCCACTATATCTGCCCCACGGAGTATGCCTTGGGCACCGCTTACCACGTTAAAATGGAAGACGGCATTGTTCTTTTTTATGCCCAAATCTCGCTCGTCGCCAACCAGCTCCCCTTCCGTTTTCATCTTGCAAGCAAGGTAATATCTGTCGTCAAAATATTCGCCGACAGCGTACTCGTCACTCTCCATCAAAGCAATGAGCCCACGGTCGAGCGTGCGGACGGTGTAGCCATCGAAAATATAGAGTGCCGTGCCCATTAGGAAAATTATGCCGTGCGGGGTGGTCTCTATGGTCGCAGGTACTATCTTGGAGTGGGTGTGGAGTACCCTTTCCACAGAGTAGTCTTCCGGCGAACCAAGTACGCTCAAACGGTAGACGCCGTACTCCTTGAAGACATAAAGGCTGGAACCAAAGGAAACGATTTTCGTAAGTGCCCCGCCGTCGTCACGGAGCGTAATCCAGCCACCGCCACTCTCTACGGAAAAGTCGGTAGGATTAGAGATAGCGGAAAAATGTACCTTGTCGCTCCTTTCTTCCACACCGAACGCACGCTCATAAAGCATTGTAACGCTCGTTAGCGGTGGCACGGATTCGAAGTTAGAAACACTCGTTCCATCGTAGTCCGTAAGCCCGTTTTCGTGGTAGATGAGCAGATGGTCGGCCCCGTCCTTAAAGTAATTTACGGGGGTTGCCTTCCTAACTACCGGCACGCCTTCAAGGAGCGAAAAGCCGTCGTCTTCCAAAAGTGACGTAAGGTAAAACTTGCCGTCAACAGAGTGAGCAAGTATCATATCCTTCCCAACGCCATCCACCGTCGTCCTAAAGTGATTAAGGGACGCAATTACGTCTTGGAAGGGTACAAGGGAAGGAAGAGTGACTTGTTCGCTTCCCACGTTATAAGTGGGCATATCCACTCCTATTCCGCCTTTCAAGTTGCCCGATTTTACTATTACATTGTAGCCATAGATACCAATTCGTGCGTTTAAGCGGTCTTCCGGGGTGTCCGCATCAAATCGCTCGAAGGCGGAAAGTTCTTGGGCAACACGCCTAACTTCCGGTGTTTTATCTCGTCTTAGCTTTACCATATGAACCCCCGTTTTTGTATGACGTAGGAGCTCTTTAGGTTCCTTGTTAGGTTGTGGACGGAGTAGTCGTAGCGGGTTTTATAGAAGGTGGCTTCGTCCACCATACCCACTCTGAAGTAGTACTCGCTGACGACGCCGGTTGCAATTACGTAGGGTGAAAATTGGGGTGGTAGCGGAAGCTTTTCTTCCAAGCTGACGTCGGGGAGATAGTAAAGATAAGTCACTTCCACCACTGAGTTTTCCACGCCCTTAACTTGCACGTACTCGGGCAGTGTTTCGAAGGCGAGAATTTCTTCTCCCCTTTTAATTTTAACCACTTGTCTTACGGGCTTAGAAAGTGATTCATAGAAGCACTTACCACCGCTCACGCTGACAAGCTCTTTAGTTTTTAGGGGAAAGATTTCCAGCGTCAGCTCCGAAACTATCATCTTACCCGCATCAATTAATTTATTAAGTTTTTCATTGGGGTTATTAAAGTCGGCATCTTCCATGCCAATTATTGTTGCTGATTTTTGTATGACGTCTTTTAATATCATGAGAACTCCTTTTGTTAAATGCAAAACAGTCGCTAAAGCGAAATGCGGAGTGCGGAACGCGGAACGCGGAACGGCTTCACTCCGCTACGCTTCGCTCACAAGGAAAAGAAAATTATACCTAGTATATTTAAACTTAAACGACCGAAGGATTTTTCTTTTTCCTA
>JAZNYA010000193.1:0-2178 GCA_045594145.1 Candidatus Stercoripulliclostridium sp.
ATTCTTAAAAACGCATTAGTTTGGATGAGATACAAGCAAACAAAAAATCTCCACGACAGGAGTTTACTTAGGCGTAAATGACTGAGTGGAGATTTTTTAGTTTGTGAAGTAGGTCGCCAAAATAATGCGTTTTTACCGGGCTCCACCACCCCCACCACCAAACCCACCCCCACCACCACGGAAGCCACCACCACTGCGACCAAAACTACCACCACTGCGAGCGGAATTTTGAGCCTTGGCGGCTTGTACTAGGTTATGGGTGGAACGTGAAATGTTGGTAATGGAAGTATTTAGACTTCTGCCTAAATCGAAATATCCGCCACGAGTATGGTGCATATACATATAGAAATATAGATAACTCCTATCTCGATAGCTCGTGGTGGTTGTGGTGGGTTCATAGAGCTCGGGATATTTGAGTTTTAGTTCTTCCAGCACCTTTTCGCTGATGCCCATCATGGTAGCATATACCATATATTCTTCCCAAAGGATGAGTGCGGGGATTTCGTGTTCCTTTAGGTTGGAAAACTCCAGCATAAAGCTTTCCAGCCCCTTGGTTTCCATGTATCTTGAGAGCCCTTCCTTGCTAAAACGTTTGGCTCTTGGTGCAAATAGGACGAGTATGAGTCCGCCGATTAGTCCACCTAAAGCTCCATAGGTTACAAGCGGTGCTCCAAAGAAAAGTACGCCCATCAGCATAAGCACGGCACCTATTAAGCTGACAAAAGTGCCAAGTTTGGTTTGTTCAAAGTTGGATGCGATGCGGAATCCTACTCCGGATTCGTTTACGAATTTATTGATAAGGTTGTTAACTTGCGTGGCGTTCTTTTTTGAATAACGCTCGAAATCGCCCATGCTAAACGGCCTATTGCCTACGCTTGCGGAAACGTTCCTTAGTATAGTCATAAGGGCTTGCTCATGTGCCTTTAATGCAAACTGCTTTGCTTCCGCTACTCCCAAAATTTCTATAACGTAATCGTCCTTGTCTTCGGGGTCGGGAAGAAGGGCAAGATAGCCTTTGCGGGTTAAATCCATTATGGTGCCGGCAAGCATGTTACCCCTATTTTTTTGCTTTGCCGTTCCGCCACTATAATGATAGAAATAATGTGCCATTTCAGCAGGCGTTTCCCCTTCTCTAATCTCTCTTACGTAGGGCGGGAAATCACCTTTAACTTTATAATAGAAGAACTTGAAATACACCGCAAGTGCAATTGCAAGTAGCACTACCACTCCACCAATTATCGCCCAAGTTACAGTCTTCCTACGCTCCAAAAGAACGGTTGCTTCCCACTCCGTTCTCCATGCGGTTTCTTCATCGATTATGCTTTGGCGTTTTTGTTCGGAATATACCTTTTGGGCTCCCGAAAAATGTTCTTTGGGAAGCAAAGTTCTAAGTTCAAAGTAATTATCCACTTCGAACTTCGTTGCCGTTGCGTTAACTTTATTGCCTTGTACTTCGGCGTATGCATCGGCAACTTCCGAGTGCAAAAAGGCAAGACTTTCGCTGGCCACAGGAGCACCGCCCGGAAGATATACGTCCAAGGAAATTTCATCTATATAAAGAGTAAAATCGGAGCTAAATGCGTTATAGTAGAACACCGCACAATCGTCATATACGCTAACCATATCGCTAACCGTATAAGTCATGGTATAGGTTAGTTCATCAAGGGACGTATATGGCATATAAAAGCCGACTTCCACCGACGTAACAATGCCGGAAGAGTTCTTTTTGGGATAGATATAATGGTGATTATCAAGGTGGGAATTCTTGTTGCTTGCCGGGTTTTTAAGGTCGTATGCAGGCTCCAAATACTCCCCTGTTTCGTTGTTTAAAACAGACAAGTCCTTTACGCTAGAATAGGTTTTACTCTCTTTATCATATAAATCTATGGTGCGGTAAAGGTTATGGATGGCATCGTCACGCACTTTAACGTGCCACGTTTCCGAAACCCGAGCATCCCCGTTTTCTTGGAGATATACGCTAACTTCCGCACGAGAAAGATACTCGTTACCTTTATCGACACAAGCGGTAAGCGAAAACGTGCACGCTAAAACAAATGATAGGATTAAGATGAGAGAGAAGAGTTTTTTCATAAAATTAGTTTCTCTACAATAACAAGAGTGCGTTAACTACCTACTTCGTAGGCGATAACTACCACCTAATCGGTGGCGATAACTACT
>JAZNYA010000194.1:0-15577 GCA_045594145.1 Candidatus Stercoripulliclostridium sp.
TATATTATATTTTAAATTGTTAACAATCTCCGTAAAGGAGATTTTTTTGCGACAAGAAATTAAAGAAAAAGAAGAAATTTTTGCTCCTATCATGGAAGGTATAGAAGGTGATTGGGATGAACGAGCCTAACAAAGAGTATCTTGAATTAGTTAAAAGGAAAATGCCTAAATCACAACATATTAAGACCTGCTTTAGAGCATTTTGGGTTGGTGGTTTAATTTGTTGTATTGGTCAAGGCTTCAACGACCTATACACCTACTTATTGGGCGAAAAATTACCCGAAGAAGATATTGCGACTTTGGTTACCATCACGCTGATTACTATCACCGTTATATTAACAGGACTAGGTATCTATGATAAAATAGGTGCCTATGCAGGAGCCGGTTCGATTGTTCCAATAACCGGGTTCGCAAACAGCGTTGCGAGTCCCAGCGTAGAGCATAAAAGAGAAGGGGTTGTATTAGGTCTTTGTTCTAATATGTTTAGCGTAGCAGGTCCTGTAATTGTTTTTGGCATAACTGCTTCAATTTGCGTAGGTATTGTCGTTTTAATCTTCAAAGGAGCCTTTTCATAATGCAAAATCAAACTATTTTCTTCAAAAATGATATTAGAGTAGAGAATACGGCTACGATTGTTGGACCTAAAGAGTACGAAGGACCACTAGGAAAATACTTTGATAAACACGTAAAAGACGACCTACTTGGGCAAAAAAGCTATGAGCGAGCAGAAACAAAACTGCACGTTTCTACTATAAAATACCTATTGAACAAGTCGGGGTACGGCGATAAGGATATAGATTTATGTTTGCTTGGCGATTTATTAGATGAAATAAGCGGTTCAAATTTTACAATGCGAGAGCTTGACATACCGTTTATGGGGCTTTATAACGCTTGTGCAACCTTTGGCGAAAGCCTAATTATTGGTGCAAATTTGCTTGATAGCGGTAACTTTAAGCGTATAATTTGCTCAACGTCCAGTCACTTTTCGACAGCGGAAAGACAATATCGCTTTCCGTTAGAGCTTGGAAACCAACGCACTCCGCTTTCACAATGGACTTGTACCGGCGTAGGCTCTACGCTACTAGGTAGAGATAAGGGCGTAGTTAAAATTGATTGTGCGACAATTGGTAGAGTAATTGATTATGGCGTAACTGATGCTAACGATATGGGTGCAGCTATGGCACCGAGTGCCAGAGAAACCTTACTTGCTCACTTTGAAGCAACGTCCAGAGACCCGGATTATTACGACTTAATACTAACCGGCGACCTTGGAGAAGCCGGGCACAGACTACTTAAAACCTTGATGGCAGAAAAAGGTGTTAAGCTAAAAAATAACTATACCGATTGTGGCGTTTTGATATTTAATCGTGTCGGTCAAGACGTAGGTCAAGGTGGAAGTGGGGCAGGATGTTCAAGCTCGGTTTTTAATAGTTTCGTATACAAAAAGTTGGTGTTAGGGGAGCTCAAACGAGTACTTCTCATACCTACGGGAGCCTTAACGTCCAAGACAAGCAATCTACAAGGAGAGAGCATTCCCGGCATTGCACACGCAGTAAGCTTTTTGAGAGAATAGGTGAAATATGATACTGGATTATTTAAAAGTTTTTATAGTAGGTGGCGGTATATGCTTAATCGGTCAAATTTTAATTAACACCACCAAGATGACGTCGGCAAGAATTCTGGTTGGCTTTCTACTTAGCGGTGTGATTTTAGAAACCATTGGCATTTTTAAGTACGTTAGAGAGTGGGGAAAAGCCGGAGCAACGGTGCCTATAGTTGGATTTGGTTCAAACCTTGCCAAAGGGGCAATAAAAGGAACGCTGGAAAACGGACTTCTTGGGGCAGTTACGGGCGGTATAGAAGCCGTTGCAGGTGGCATTGCTTGCGTAATATTCGTCAGCTTCATAGTAGGACTACTTGCCACATCAAAAACTAAATAGCAGTATTGACTTTATACTCCTTTTAGGGTATAATGCCAGTATGGAAAATTTATTTACGAAACTAGATGCAATAATTATTCTTCACCCTTCCAATCTCTTTTATTTTACCGGGTATTCCAACGAAGACGCTTCCGTCGTTTTAACAAAGGAAAAAAAGTATTATATCTGCGATAAGAGAACCAGCGAAGAAGCCGGAGAACTACTAAAAGATTTTGAAATTGTAGACATCGGCAAACTTGGCTATGCTACGACTGCAAAAAATTTAGTCAAAAAACTCGGTTGCAAAAAAGTTGGCTACGAAGATTGGTCTATAAGTCATAGACATTTTATTGAAATTTCCTGTAATGGTATTTTTAAGAGTTATAAACTTTATCCCGCATCTCAATTAATTAGCGACCTTCGTACCGTAAAGAAGGACTATGAGTTGGAGCTCATGAAAAAAGCTCAAGCCATTACCGATAAAGTTTTCCTTGATACGCTCAATTATATTAAGCCCGGTATGACGGAATTAGAAGTCGCTTCCTTTATGAATTCTAAAACCTATGCCTATGGTGCGGAACTAGCCTTCCCACCCATTGTAGCGTTCGGCAAAAACACTTCTAAGCCTCACGCACATCCCGGAAACAACGTTTTAAATCAAAACGACGTAGTTACTTTGGACTTCGGTGCAAAGTACAAAGGATACTGCTCGGATATGACTCGCTCGTTTGTAGTAGGAGAAGCTCCCGATGGTTACGTTGAAGTTTACAATGCAGTTTTGGAAGCACAAGAAACGGCAATTAAAAATCTTAGAGCGGGAATTACCGGAAAAGAAGGGGATGCCATAGCAAGAAACGTCCTTAAAGAAAAGGGATACGGCGAATATTTTACCCACTCCCTTGGTCATAGTTTAGGCATTGACGTACATGAAGGTCCCGGCATGACGCCCAGATGTAATGAAATTTTACCCGTTGGAAGCGTGCTAAGCGTGGAACCCGGGGTGTATATTGAAGGAAAATATGGTGTCAGAATAGAAGATATTGTACTTTTCCAAAAAAGTGGAGTGGATAACTTGACAAATTCAAATAAAAATTTAATAATATTAAAGTAATACTTCGGAGGTATATTTACTTATGGCAAATAAATTAGCAGGCGATTTAAGAAAAGGCGATACTTTTGAAATGGACAACACCGTTCAAGTTGTTGTTGATTTCCAACACGTTAAACCCGGTAAAGGTGCAGCATTCGTTCGTGTTAAGATGCGTAACGTTATGACCGGTAGCGTTCTTGAAAAGACCTTTAACCCCAGTGAAAAGTTTGATTTAGCATATATTGAACGTAAAAAGATGAGCTATAGCTATAGCGATGGTGACGGTCTATATTACTTCATGGATAACGAAACCTATGATATGATTCCCATGAACGAAAATCTTGTTGAAGATGCTCTCAAGTTCATCAAAGAAGGCTCCATCGTTGACGTTGCTTTCTATAAGGATTCTCCCTTCAGCGTAGAACCCGAAAACTTCGTTGTTCTCCAAGTTACTGAATGTGAACCCGCTATCCCCGGTGCAACCGCTCAACCCGGCTCTAAGCAAGCAACCATCGAAACCGGTTACGTAATCCAAGTTCCTTTGTTCATCGAAGAAGGCGAAATGATTAGAATTGATACTCGTACCGGTGAATATATGTCCCGTGCTAACTAATTGATTATATCTAAATTAGGCGGAAGGTTAATCCTTCCGTCTTTTTTTATGTTTTTTGCATATAATTTCATATGCTTTCCACCCTTATTGCACCCAATTTATATAATTACGTAATTTCTAAAGTTCCGGAAACTCAAATTACCGAAATACGTCTTAGGTTGGGAAAGAAATTGTGCCTTAAAACAGCAGAACGAACCATTTTAACAAATTACGCTGTTTGCGAGAGCGACTTGGAGAAAGTTATTAAAACGGCAACAAGAAATTCCTTATACGCTTTCCAAGATGAAATTAAAGATGGGTTTATTTCCTATGGCGGAATAAGAATAGGGCTTGCAGGTAAAGGTGTTAGAGACGGCGATAAACTTATTACAATAAAAGATTTTTCTTCTTTAAACATACGCCTTCCACATCAAATTTTAGGTGTAAGTGACCCGCTAAATTCTATAATTTCGCATTATTCCAATACTATTGTTATTTCACCACCATACGCCGGAAAAACTACCATGATTCGTGACGTTGCGAGAAAATTAAGTCACAAAATGGATACGTTAATAATTGACGAAAGGGGCGAAATTTTTGCGTCTTCCTATGAATTCGGTGAAAAACTCGATGTTTTTACGGGTGTTCCTAAGCACCTTATACTCGAAGGAAGCATAAGAGCACTTGCTCCGGAAGTAATCGTATTAGATGAGCTTTTCTTGGAAAAAGACCTTCCAATCGTAGAAGAAATCGTAAGAGCAGGCATTAAAATTTTAGCGAGCGTGCATGGGGACGACGTATCGCTTATAAAAGAAAAATATTCTAAACTTCTCTCTAACTTTACCTATGCCGTTGAACTTAGTAATAAACCTAAAATCGGCACAATAAAATCAATAGTAAGGTTAAAATGATTAAAATTGCTATTGCTATAGTCGTAATCGTTCTTCTCGGTTATTTGGGATACGGAGTGGAACGGTTTTACAAAAAAAGAATTCGAATTGTTGACGATTATAAAAATTTCATTTGCTTTGTAAAACGTGAAACGGAATTTTTAAAATCCGACCTGGTAGAGCTTGTTAAAAAATACGAATATAGAACGAACGAATTTAAAGAAATACTTCATTGTCTTCTAAAAAACGAACAATTCAATCAAATGAGCATCGGCAAAGAAATTCTTAAAGAAATATCTTCCTTTTTAGAAGAACTTTCCAAAGCCGATTATTATTTTAAAAACGTAGTTATTAAAAATGCTGAAAGCATAGCGGAGAATCTGCTAAAGCGTGCGGAACAAGACAAAATTCAAAAGGGGGAACTAGGCCGAAAACTACTGATTTTGCTAGGAATAGGGCTAATTATTATAATTTTATGACTGGAATTGAGACCATATTAAAAATTGCGGGAGTCGGTATTCTTGCAACCGTCATTAATAGTATTCTTGAAAAAAGTGACAAAAGAGAATTGGCAACTTTTGTAACTTTAACAGCTCTTGTGGTCGTTCTCATCATGGTTATTAGTCTGGTCAGTGAACTTTTGGGAACCGTACAAAATTTATTCGGGTTGTTTTAATGACTATAATAAAAGTAATAGGAATTGCCCTTTTAGGCTTGGTTTGTGCCGGTCTTCTAAAGGAAATCAAACCTTCGTTTGCTGTTTTTTCCAGTGTGATTACGGGACTGGTTATTCTATTTTCGCTTATTCCGGAAATGCAAACGATAATAATTGAATTTAAAAAAATAGCAGAAGTTGCAAACGTAGATGGGGCCATTATTTTAACTATTGTCAAGGTGATTGGAATAGGATACGTCGCCGAATTTACAGCAACTTTGTGTGAAGATTATGGAGCTCCGTCAATAGCAAAGAAGGTGCTTCTTGCCGGTAAAATCATTATTCTTACTCTTTCCATTCCAATAGTTTCAAATATAATTACTTCCATAGGAAATATAGTCAAATGAAAATTAAATTTTTACTCCTAATATTCCTTGTTGCCTTCGCAATTGCACCTTTTTTAGTATCTTCAACAACGGAATATGCTTATGCCGAGAGTGAGATTGAAGAAAATTTGAAAAAGGAAATAAACGAAAATCTTGACTCATTAGTCGGCGACAACATTGATGAATACTTTAAAAATTTAGAAGGCAGTCTGGGTTATACGCTCAAGGACTTCGCTAAAGCAATCATTAACGGGGAAATTAAGGTTAGTGCGGAAAATCTCCTAAACGTCATATTTTCGGCCGTTAAGAACGGCTTTAAAGGCTCTATTGCATCCGTTTTAAGCATATTAACGCTCGCTATACTTAGTAGCCTTTCCAAAACCATTACTGCAGGATTTAAAAAAGACGGTATAGAAAACATAATTCATTTTGCCATTTATGGTGCAATACTTTGTACTCTTGGCATTTCTTTAGGGAGCGTTGTAAAATCAACCTATGAAGCATTAAATGAAATCAACAAAATTTTAGATGGGATATTTCCAATATTCGCTACTTTAGTTACGGCATTAGGCGGGGCTAGTGGGGCGTCACTTCTTCAACCGAGCACCTTACTTCTATCAAATTTGGTTATAAAAATGATACTTAACTTAATTTTACCGGTTTTTTGTGCCATAATAGTTTTAACTTTTGTTGGCAATATGAGCGATACAGTTAAGCTGGATAAGTTTAGTAAAACGCTAAAATCGAGTGTAAACTGGGTGCTAGGAATAACGTTTTCTTTACTTACAACCTTTACTTCTTTGCAAGGTTTAGTAGGAGCCAGCTTTGATTCTATTACCATTAAGTCGGCCAAATTTGCACTTTCCACCTACGTCCCCACACTCGGCGGATATCTTAGCGAAGGGTTCGATATAGTTATGGCAGGTTGCATTCTTGTTAAAAATGCTCTCGGACTTACTACTTTTTTAATATTGATAGGCGTAATTTTAACCCCAATTATTAAAATACTATTACTTTCTCTTTCATTGAAGATGGTATCTTCCATCGTAGAACCTTTAGGAGAAAACAAAGTTTCCAATCTGCTTTATGACACGGCAGGACATCTTAATATTTTGGTTGCCTGCATTGGTGGCGTAGCTTTTTTAATATTCATCCTGCTTTCTATAACTATCGGTGCGTTTAATGGTGGTATTGTATGAGTGCGTTCGGCGGTTGGATAATGAGTATAGTCGGATGTATTTTATTAACCGCTCTAATTGATACGCTTTTGGAAGACGGAGAAACGAAGAAGTTTGTAAAAATTGTTTGCTCGCTACTGATTTTTACCGTAATTCTTACGCCTATAACCACCTTATTTTCATCAGATACGAGCGTTTTAAACGTATTTAACGAGAGTGTTGGAGAAGGGGAATTTAGTGATTATTCTTTTAAAGAGCAGGTATTTCTTGCAAATTTGCGTCAAAAGGAGCAAGAACGCATAAAGATTAAGGTCCTTAATTCTTTAGAAGCAAAAGGTATATATGGTATCAATTTAGAAGTCGTGCAAGACTATGCAAAAGATGGCGAAATATTAAAAATTATAGTTAACGCTAACGACTTAGTAATAAACGACAAAAATGTGAATATAGATATTTTGAAGGAGATTAAAGACGAAGTTACTTCTTCCTTTAACGTAGAAGAAAGCTCGGTCGAAATTTTAGGTTATGGGTAAGCTAAAAGAATTCTTGCAAAAAATTAAAACGATAAAAAATTACGAAATTATTCTTTCTTTACTCATAATCGCAGTGGTCTTATTAATATACTTTAGCGTAAGTGAAAAAGATACTGAAAAAAAGGTGGAAGTTGAAAGTGCCATGATGAGTCTAACCGACAATTTAGAAGAGCGACTTAGCGGTATCTTGACCCAAATTGAAGGAGTAGGCGAAGTTGGAGTGCTCATAACTTTTAATTCTACGGTGGAGCAAGTAACTGCGAGCACGGAAAACAATCACTCGACTACAACTTCCAGTGGCAGTAATTCCACTACGACTTCCACAAACACAAGTTCACCTATAATTTCCAACCAAAACGTCATCGTTTTGCAGGAAAAAATGCCGGAAATCATAGGTGTAATAGTAGTTGCGGAAGGTGCAAGCGACTTAAAAGTTCGACTTAATATATTAAACGCAGTGTCTACGGCGTTAGATATAGACAAAAACTCAATTCAAATATATACAAGGAGAATGTCATGAAACAAAACAGTAAATTTGCCAAAATTAAAGACTCACTCAAAGCAAACAAGAAAAAAATCATAGTAGTTTGCTCTATGGTAGCATTGCTTATTGGTACCGGTTGCCTTAATTATTTCTTGAACGTTAAGACTTCCGATGCCGGTGCCGGTGACGTAAGCAATCAACCCGAACAAAGTTTCTTTGAAACTTATCGTACCGATAGGGAATCTACAAGAAACCAAGAAATCGCATATCTTGATGAAATAATCGCATCCGCATCATCAACTGAAACCGCCATCGTCGATGCAGAAAATCAAAAGCTTAATATCACTTCTTCCATGGAAACCGAACTTGTGCTAGAAGGACTAATTAAAGCAAAAGGCTTCGAAGATTGCATAGTTACGATGTCTACGGAAAACGTTAATATAGTAGTTATGGACGAAGATTTGACGCTCGAAGAAGCTGCACAAATTCTTAATATCGTCGAAACGGAAACTTCATTTACCGCACCCGACGTTGTAATTATTCCTTACGTTTAAAATTATGAGCCGAGAAATCGGCTCTTTTTTTATGCACACGCACGTGTAATTTAAATTTATTTCTTGCAAATAATATATTAGTATGTTAAAATGCTTGTATGGAAGAACTTAAACCGCAAGCAATAACAAGATATACATCAATCGTAGCAAGCATTGCTAACGAAGCCCTAAAGAAAGTAGAAGGGGTAACCAAAGAAGACGGCGTAGTAAAATATCGTCTGGGTTTATCCGGCCTAAAAAACACCAATTGCCACGTCTATATTGATGATGAAGGTATGGTTAGTATCGATATGGTCGTAAACGTAAACTTTGGCTTGAGTATACCTGAAGTCGTTTGCGAATTGCAAGAAACCATCAAAAAGGACGTTGAATCTGCCACAAAATTCACAGTCAAAAGAATAAACGTAAACGTTGCTAACGTAAATATCTAGAATAATTATGGTCCAAAGAAAACAATCACGCGACAGCGTTTTTAAGTTAATATATGAATATCTCTTCTCCCAAAGCATCAATGAAAAAACTTTGATGATGATGACTGCCGGCGATATGCCTATGGCGGAAATCGATTATATTAACACCGTTTATCACGGCGTAATTAATCACGTTGACGAACTAAAAGAGATAATCGTTAAGTACGCTAGGGGCTTTGGTCTTGATAGAATTTATAAGCTCGACCTTGCTGCACTTCTTCTCGCAATATATGAAATGAAGTACATGGACGATATCCCGCTTGGAACTTCCATAGCAGAAGCAGTAGAACTCGTTAAAATTTATTCTACGGAAAAGAGTTATTCTTTCGTAAACGGCATTTTGAGTTCAGTTTATAAGGAACTCACGGCAAAATAATGGCTGAACGCAATTATATCACAGTCAGTGAACTCAATTATTATTTAAGCAGGATAATTGACGCCGAAGAACTTTTGCATAATATGTACGTTCTAGGCGAAGTAAGCGGTTGCTCTATTCATAAGGGCAACCTTTATTGTACCCTGAAGGATGAAAATGCTCAAATTAGCATAGTTTGCTTTGCCGTCGATAAAACCTACGTTCCGGAAAACGGTGAACAAGTTTTAATGTTCGGTTCCCCAAATTACTATCAAAAAACAGGCAAAATTTCCTTTGTTGCAAGAAGAATTGAGCCGTTTGGTAGGGGTAAATTACATTTGGAATTAGAACTTTTAAAGAAAAGATTGCTTGAAGAAGGCATTTTTAACGATGCTCACAAAACTCCGCCCCCTGCATATACCAAAAATCTTTGTGTAGTAACCAGTATTGAAGGTGCGGTTATTCAAGATATTTATTCCACAATTCGCCGTTATAATAACTTAATTAATATTTGCATAGTAAACGTATCCGTACAAGGAAAAAGTGCGGAAAGCGAAATTATTAAAGGATTGGAGCTTGCCGACCGTGGTGGCTTCGATACCATAATTCTAGCTCGTGGTGGTGGCTCGTTTGAAGACTTAATGCCTTTTAACAGCGAAGGGGTAGTTAGAACAATTTACCGCATGGACACTTACATTATTAGTGCGGTTGGACATGAAACCGACGTCACTCTTTGCGACTTAGTTGCAGATACTAGGGCTTTAACTCCTACTGCAGCAGCAGAAATGGTAGCCTTTGATACTACACAAATGGTAGAAGATATCATCTCTCAAATTAGCATTGCAGGAAGAAAACTGGAAAATAGAATTAAAACCAAACAGCTTGTTGCTACGGATTTGACAAGAAAATCTACGTATTTGATTGGAAACAAGCTAAGTTATATGCAAAACAGAGTCATTTCTTCGTTAAACAAAACACAACTTAATATACAAAAAGTAGTTTCTGAAAAAGACGCAAAGTTAAGCATATTAATTAACAAACTAGATGCACTCAGTCCTTCAAGAATACTAAAATCGGGGTATTTTAAGGCAGAAAAGGACGGGGCACCAATACAAAACCTTAATTCGCTTTCCGTTGGCGATGACTTAACGCTTTATGCAAAAGACGGCAAAATTACCGCAACGGTTAACGAAATCATAATAAACGAAGGGGTATAATCATGGGCTTTGAAAAAGACATTGAAAAACTCGAACAAATAGTTGCTACGTTAGAGCAAGAAAACCTTTCTATAGATGAAGGTCTATCACTCTATGCGGAAGCTATTAAACTAGGTAAAAAACTCGTCGAAGAAATTAAAGAAAGCAAGGGCAAACTAGAACTTCTTAACCAAGATTTATCTAGAATCAACCTTGAAGACTGCGAAGTAGAATAACCTACGTGCTTTGCATTAAAACGTAATTAGTTGCATATTTTTATAATATGTGCTAAAATTTAGACAACTTAATATGGTGGTGCAGTATTCTAGTCAGGTGCGATATAGTTGAAGGCGGGGTTAAAATACCGTCAAAGAGCATATCGATGAAGCTTCTTGTGTTTGCTTGAGTTGCCCAAACTTGGGTGGATGCTGGGAGTTAAGGTTTCAGGGCGTCTGATAACGGCATATCGGAGCCGACCCTGTCACCATGGAGACCTATATCGGTAAAGGTAACGCCTTTGGCAATCCTTTACTGAATGGGATTAAACCTGCAATGCGGTGATACAAAACTGTGTGCAGTGTAGCTTGCCTTGAGTGGATACGTGAGAATTAGGGAGCCGGAGTAATTATGTACGCGAACTTAATTATTCTTTGCCTATGAAACCGTATCTGCAAAAGAGGATAGGCTATATCAAAGCTGTTAAAGAAATTTTCTAGACTGTTTTAGGCCAAGGATTATAGTGTGCACTAAGTGGCGATTCGGTTGCGTAATGAGTAATCCTACGCTATGGGTTTTAAAAGGAAACTGCCTAGCCGGCGACGATAGGTAACCCATAGGGAAATCCTACCGAACCTGATGGCGCAAGGTTTACTTGGCTTATTACCACCATTTAAGCTTTATTTTTTAAGGATATGAAAAACGAAGTAAACTCCAATTCTTCCGAAGAACTTCAAAAAAGCGAAGTAAACGAAGAATCTTGTAAAGCAAAAAAAGAAAAAGAAAAGAAGCCCGAACAAAAAAAGAAACTTTCGGGTGCAACTATTTGGACTATCAAAATTACGATAGTCACCTTAGTTTTAGGCTTATTTTTCTCATTTATTTCTGAATTAACGTCTTCTTACGCCCACGTAAGCATAACGATACTTCTTCTTTTCCTACTTATTGCAATAAGCATTATTTGTGATGCAATAGGTATTGCAGCAACGTCATGCGACCTTGCCCCGCTTCTTGCTATGGCATCAAAAAAAGTTCCGGGCAGTAAAAAAGCAATAGGGCTAGTTAAAAATGCGGAAAAAGTATCTAACATTTGTTGTGACGTAATCGGCGATATTTGCGGTATTATAAGCGGTGCTTGTACCGTTGCAATCGTAGCTAAATTAGTAGTCGATAATAGTACGCTGAATTACTGGATGAGCATAGTCGTTTCTTCTTTGGTTGGTGCCATTACCGTAGGCGGTAAATCCTTCTTTAAGACCGTTGCAATGAAGAATAGCAAAGAAATACTATTGCTTGTTGCCAGAATTCTTTCCGTTTTTAATAAAAAAGAAAAATAATGCGAATCGATACCTTTTTATTCATATCCGGCCTTGCAAAATCTAGGACTCACGCTCAAAACCTTATTAAACTTGGTAAGGTTTCCGTCGATAGCGTCATAATATCCAAGCCTGCATACGACGTAAACGGGTATGAAGGAATAGTCGTAGACGATAAGGACGATTTTGCATCTTTAGGCGGTTTAAAGCTCCAAAAAGCATTAAACCACTATAAAGTTGACGTAAAAAATAAAGTTTGCATCGATATAGGTGCATCTAACGGTGGGTTTACCGACGTTCTTCTACGTAGCGGTGCCGGTAAGGTTTATGCCGTCGATATAGGAGATTGTGCTCTCCCTGCTGAAATGATAGAAGACGATAGGGTTATCGTTAAAGATAAACTAAACGCAAGATACTTGTCTTTTGAAGATATAGGCGTTAAAGCGGACGTCATTACCATTGACGTTTCCTTCATTTCTCTTACGATGATTTTACCTGCATTAATGCAATTTTTAACCGATAATTCTTCAATAATCGCACTCATAAAACCGCAATTTGAAGTAGGTCCGGCTCTCCTTACAAAGACGGGAATCGTTAAAAATCCAAAAGCTATTGATTTCGCAATTAAAAAAGTTACCAATTTCGCACTTGAGTTAGGTCTAAAATTTGCACCCGTAATTGAAGCTCCGCATCCCTTTGAAAATAAAAATCAAGAATATCTTGTATTATTGCATAAATAATTTGTTAATTTCCAATTTATAATATATAAATTGCATAATTTCCGAAAAAGCCTTGTATAAAATTTATATTTGTTGTATGATAGTCTTATGAAAATAGGACTTTATTCTAATTTAACAAGAGACCTAAACGCCGTCTATACTAAGGCCGTTTATAACATTCTAAAGGAAAGGAACGTTATCATCAATATCTCAAACGACCTTAAGGACGTCGACTTTGGCGTTTCTCATGCTGTTTCTTATGCCAATTACGATTTAGCTCGCTTAAGCGACGTTGTAATCGTTCTCGGCGGTGATGGTACAATTCTAGGCATAGCTAAAGAATGTGCCACCTTCAATACGCCCATATTTGCCGTAAACATGGGTCATAAAGGCTTTTTGAGCGAAGTAAATAAGGAAGACCTAGAGCAAGACTTTAACGACCTTTTTGACGGCAATTATATGCTCGATAACCGCAAGTTCCTAAAAGTTAACGTAGTAGGCGAAAATAAGGAATATTTTGCTCTTAATGAAGTTGTAGTTGCTCAATCGCTTTGTTCAAGAATTATGAAGGCAGAAATTACCATCAACGGCACTATGGTAGATAAATATACTTCTGATGGTATCATTGTATCTACGCCCACGGGTTCTACTGCTTATAGCCTTTCTGCCGGTGGTCCTATAGTTGCTCCGGACGTTTCTTGCTTCATAATTTCACCCATATGTGCCCACAGCTTGCACTCTCGTCCACTAATTGTTTCCAGCAATAGTAGCGTAAAAATCACCTTGCTTGATGCAACGCCCAGTGCAAACGTAAATATAGATGGACAGCAAATTAAAACTATACTAAATGGTAATATGGTGGAAATTTCCGATTCGAATTTGTTCGTTTCATTTATACGCCGTAAAAACTTTAACTTTTACGAAAAACTATTAGAAAAAATGCGTTATTGGAGTTCAATAGAGATTTAATATGAGTAGACAAGATAGACAAAACAGAATTTTACGCTTAATTGAAGAGCGTGACGTAGAAACCCAACAAGAATTAACCGACGTTTTACTTTCCGAAGGTTTTAAAGTTACACAAGCTACAGTTTCTCGTGACATACAAGAACTTGGTTTAATTAAAACTGCTTCCGCAGGTCAAAAGTCTAGATACACTAAACCATTGGATCCCCGCCTTAAAAGACTTAGAAACTTGTTTCACCAATCGGTACTTTCCATTGACTATACCGAAAATTTTATCGTCATTAAAACGTTAGGGGGCTCCGCCAATAGTGCTGCTACGCTTATCGACCACATTGAAAACCCCGAAATTATGGGTACAATCGCCGGTGACGATACTATCTTTATACTTGTAAAAACCAAGGATGAAGTAATTAGAATCGTAAAACAACTAAAAGATTTCCTAAACTAATATGATTTCTTCCCTATTTATTAAAAATATTGCCCTTATTCGTGAGCATACGCTAAATTTCGGCAAGGGCCTAAACGTTTTGAGCGGTGAAACGGGTGCCGGTAAGTCTATTATTATAGACTCACTGAACTTTGTTCTTGGAGATCGTGCCGATAAATCTTTAATACGACACGGTCAACAAAGTGCAGTAGTTGAAGCTGTTTTTGATGACAATAACAACGAAAACGTCTTAAACGTTTTGTCTGAATTCGGCATTGAGCGTGAAGAAAACTTAATCGTAAGACGCACTATGACGGAAAACGGCAGAAGTGATTGTAGAATTAACGGCAGAAGTGTGACTCTTTCTCAACTTAGAAAATTGGTCGCCCATTTAGTAGATATACACTCACAACACGAAAATCAAGCCCTTCTTAATGAAGCAAACCATATTTTAATTTTAGATAAATACGGCAAAAAACTTGATTCGCTTATTGAAAAATTTAATGACCATCTTAAAAAATATCTAAATACTAAATCCGAACTTCTTTCTTTTGAAGACGAATCTGCACGAATTCGAAAAATTGATAGTTTAGAATATCAAATTGGAGAAATTGAACGTGTTAATCCCCAAATTAACGAAGAAGAAGAGCTAATCCAACGCAGAACCAAGTATCAAAATTCAGAACGCATCGTAGGGGCTCTCTCGGCTTCTTATAGTGCCTTAGACGGCGAAGAAGGCTTCGGTGCAATAAACCTTTGCCAAATGGCTATTAGGGAAATTAACGCCGTTTTACGCTTTGATGACAAATTTGAAGGTCTTAGCGAGCGACTTGATAGCGTTAAAATTGAATTGCGTGACGTTTCTGACGAATTACAAGCGGAAATTGAAAATCTTGCTTACGACCCAAGAGAACTCGAAAAAATTGAAGAACGCATTGCGGAAATTAGAAAAATCAAAAAACGCTATGGCCCAATTGAAGAGCTTCCTGAATTTTTGGAAAAATGTTATCTAGAACTCGATAAACTTAAAAATGCAGAAGCTAAAATTGCCGAACTTGAAGAAATTTTAAGTTTAGAAGCAACGGAAAGCATAGCTTATGCAAAAAAATTACATGAAGAACGTGTGAATGTTTCAAAGGCTTTTAATAAATCTATCGTAAAGAACTTAAAAGAGCTTGGCATGAAAAATACCATATTTGAAACGGAAATACTTATCCCGGAATCAGCTGATGAAATTCTATCCCAAGCAAACGATAGGGGTGCCGATACCGTTCGTTTCTTAATTTCACCAAACTTGGGTGAACCCTTAAAGCCTTTATCAAAAATCGCTTCCGGCGGTGAAATGAGCAGATTTATGCTCGGTCTAAAAAATATAACCGCCGAATTAGAAGGCATTGATACTTTAGTATTTGATGAAATCGATACTGGAATTAGTGGAATCATTGCAAAAGTAGTTGCACAAAAATTGAACGACGTTTCGAAAAATAGACAAGTTTTGGCGGTAACACATTTACCCCAACTTGCTTCAATGGCAGACTATCATTATCTAATTACAAAGTATGAAAAAGAAGGGCAAACTATTACGGAAGTTAATCTCCTAGACGACGTAGGAACGGTTAAAGAAATTATGC
>JAZNYA010000195.1:0-14311 GCA_045594145.1 Candidatus Stercoripulliclostridium sp.
AGTTCTTTCCTTTGATGGTGAAACCGGTCCTTACGTTCAATATACCAATGCAAGAGCAAGAAGTATATTGAGAAAGGCAGGGGCTCTTGCAAGCGAACTCGACAAATCCTTTACTACGGAAGAATTGGAATACTTAAGCGGAAAAGAAGGCGAAGAACTCATATCTCTCATTAGCAGATTTACCGCTACCATTAGCGATGCAGTCGCAAAGTATGAGCCCAGCATTTTGACTAGATACGTTGTCGACGTTGCAAAGTCTTTCAATAGATATTATCTAAACAACCGCATTCTTAATGCAGAAGAAAAGGCAATTCGCCCCCGTCTAGCTCTTGTTTATGCAACGCACGTTGTAATAGAAGAAGGCTTAAGACTACTTGGCATAAAAGCTCCCGAAGAGATGTAAGGCATGAAAATCCCATGTGACAGCCACTCCCATTCCAAGTTTTCTCATGACGGAAGGGAAAAGGCGGAAAACTTAATAAATCGAGCCGAAGAGTTGGGGCTGGAATACTACGCTATCACCGAGCATCTCGATAGGGATTACAAGTTTTGCAAGGCGGAAAGGTTCATCCCGCAATTAAAATTGCCCAAATACTACAAGGCAGTAGGTGAATTAAGGGAAAAATATGCGGAAAGTAAAACCTACGTTGCTTTTGGGGTAGAAGTGGGGTTTGCACCGGAAGTTACTCCGTGGTATGAATCGACTTTGCCCAGATACAATTTTGACGTCATAATAAACTCTATACATACGATGGACGGAGGAGATGCTTATTTCGGTAAGATATTCGACGGCAAAACTCAAAAAGAGATATATGAAAGATATTTGGACTTGCTACTAGCATCCGTAAAAGTTCCTTATGATTATGACGTAGTAGGGCATATCGGGTACGTAACGAGATACGTTAAATATGAAAACTATACCTTGTGGCAAGAAGAATATAAGGGCAAGATAGACGAGCTACTAAAGGAAATTATAGCTCGTGGCAAGACTATAGAAATAAACACACACGTAAAGCATAGGGAGATGACGTATCTTCCGGAAAGACCAATACTCGAAAGGTATTTTGAGCTAGGGGGCAGAAAGGTGACGTTTTCTTCCGATGCACACTTGGCAGAAAGCATAGGCGACCGATATGAAATGGTAAGAAATCTAGCAAAAGATATAGGGTTTACCGAGTGGACGGTTTATAAAAAGAGAAAAGAGCATAAAATAGAAATAGAGTAACCAATAATTGATGGTTGCAAAAAACACAATAAAGTAGTAATATAATATCGCTTAACCGCAAAAGCGAATACGGGGGTGTTCCGGATTCGACTTATGACGTTAAGGGACTGTAAGCATACCGAAGGCACGGCTTCGTAAAAACGGAAACTTAAAATTAACTGACGAATCAAATCTTCAGTACGCTGCCGCTTAGTTGCAGCCGTCGGACCTACTTCCTGCGGGTAGCAATCCGGCGTGGTTTAGCAGGGAACCGAGTTTAGCAACGCCTTGGGCTAAAAACGGAACTTAAAGGCTTGGTTGAAGTGGGGTTTGCCTATTGACCTAACGGATACGACAATTAACAACAGGCTAAGTATGTAGAAAGCGGTTCGGTAACCCATAAGAACAGGGGTTCGACTCCCCTCACCTCCACCACCGAAAACCATATTCGAACCTTTTTGGGTTCGAATATTTTTATGCATTAAAGATGTGTTCAAAATGTATATTGATTTTGTTTTGGGTTGGTGATATCCTATAAATAGTAAAACGTTATGGCGGAGTTAGTATGAAGAAAATTGTTGCTTGCGTGTTATTGTTGGTGATTGTGGCGTTTGCTTGTGCGTGTAGTAAGGAAGTGCCAACGGAAACGATATCTTTTGATAATGGCGACGTTAAAATTATCGCTCATAGGGGACTTTCCGGATTAGAAGTAGAGAATACTGACGTTGCGTTTATAGAAGCCGGTAAACGCTCTTATTACGGCATAGAAAGTGACGTAAGAAAGACGGCTGATGGCAAGTTTATTATGTGCCACGACGAAACTCTTACTCGAATTGCGGGTAAAGATATTGTCGTAGAAAATACCACCTATGACGAACTCAAAGAGATTGCTTTAATTCCAAAGAGCGAACAAAACAACGTTGCACCGTATCTTGCAACGCTAGAAAGCTATATATCCATCTGCAAGGCGTATAACAAGCAAGCGATATTAGAGTTAAAGTCTAATTTTACCGAGCAAGAGATAGCAAACATAATAGGGATAGTTGGCGTTTGCGGTTATCTTGGAAAAGTGACGTTTATTTCTTTTAATTACGACAATCTTCTTTACGTTAGAAAGTTTTCACCCACGCAACCCGCCATGTATTTGTTCTCCGAACTAAGTGACGATATTACCGCTAAACTTATTCGTGACAATATCGACGTAGCCATAAATCACAAGGCTATCACTAAAGTGGCGATAGAAAATTTCCATGAAGCAGGGCTAAAAGTAAATTGCTGGACGGTTGATAGCGTAGATAGGGCGGAAAAACTTGCTAAGTGGGGCGTAGATTATATTACCACTAACATTTTGGAATAAAAAAGAGTATTAAAAAAGGAGCCGTTGGGCTCCTTTTTTTGTGTTTTATTTTTTAGTGAAGGTTATTGTTGCCGTGCCATCTGTTAACGCATCTACCGTAAAGGTGTAGGGAAGCGAGCTTTCGTTTAGCGTATCACCTACTCCATAAACGTAATCGCCATTTGCGTTTAGCACGTACTCTATTAGGTTATCTTCGGTGCCATATTCATCGGATGGGTCGGTGTTTGTGTTGTATACGTCGTAGTAGGTGTCACCTTCATAATCTTCTTTAAAGAGAGATGAGTTGACCTTGTGAACGATAATACCTTCTTCGCTAAAATATCCGAAATCATCGCCTGCGTTTAATCCTTTATTGGTATAATAGGAAAGGACGTAATATTCTTGGTAGGCACCTAGAGATTCCTTCCAGTTGCTTGCAAGTATGATGGTGTCGCCGTGTTCGCTGAAGTCTTTGAGAGAAAGGGTGACGGAAGAATCCGTGACGACTAGGCGGGAAGAAGTTATCCAACCATAATTAAACTTGCTATATGCGTTATGGTCACCGGTAGCAGAATCCATTATGTCATAGCTACCGAGCGGAGAACTAACACCTGCGGTATCATAGTAGTCGTCTGCTCCGAGAACGTGTCCGAATTCATGTATGAAAGTATAGGTGTTCATTGCGGAAGAATCGTTAAAGTTTGTGTCGCCACTTGAACTATAGGATTCATAAAGGAATTGATAGGAAGCCCAAAGGTAGTCGTTTGCACTTACTCCGTCATATTCGTAGTAGTTGTCGCTAGAGTCTACGTAGGAGTTCCAATATCTATACGCCCAATAGAAAGTTTCATCGCTATCTATTTTTAGAGTAGTTATCATAACTACTGCATCAATGGTGCCGTTGTCGTCGGAATCGAACGACGAAAGGTCCATGCGGTCTTCTAAATATGCAAGAGCTTCATTCATGACCATTTGGTCGCCGATTAGGTCTTCTTGTCCTTCATACGTGCTTGTTTGGCTGGCATAATAGGTGCTGGGCTTGGAAGGACGGAACCACTCGTCGAGAACGGTTATATCGAGTTTTAGTTCGCCATAACTTGACTTAAGGTAATAATCATATACCGAGTAGTAATCGTTAACGCCGTCCTTTTCGAAGGCGTTGGCGATTTTATCGGTAGTGTATCCCTTGGATGCTGCAGTAACGTCGCTAAACTCAACGGGGATTACCAACACCCCGGGATTGCCGGTTGTGGGGCATCCTTCGAGATAGTAGCCTTGATCGGTTACGTTTTTAACCTTATCTGCTTTTGTGAAATCAACGGCAAATACTCCGTTTTCTCCGCTGGGAAGACCTGCACCTGCGTTGGTTATAAGGTCAACGTTAGAGCTTCCGCCACCAACGTCGCTATCATCTTCATCACTACCGCTTCCGCTACTAGTTGATTCTACGTAAGCATCGACGTCAAGATAGTATGAGCCTTCGCTTTCATAGTAACAAATATCCACGTATACGTCGCCCTTTATGTAAAGATACCAAGTGTCGCCGTAATCATCCACCCAAGTACCGTCGCTGGTATAGGTTGAGAAAAGTGCTTTGTAAGCATTAAAACGAGAACTTTCTTCGCATAGTGCACTAAAATATACGCCTTTGTATCCGTCTTCGTCATAACTTTCGGTGAAGTAGTCGTTGTTGGGAAGGAAAGGGATGACAAAGCCTATTGTTTGGCGGTAAGCAGTTTTTTCTGCGGAAGTAAAATCGTTGAACGTATAGGTGGTTTCTTCTGGTTCGCCGGGCTCATCCGGAGTGATGGGTTCATCAGGAATGTCCGGAGTGGTGGGGGTGTTGGCTTCGCCGTCGCCTTCTTCTCCGAGATAGGTAACTTCTATTTCTGCGACGTAAAGCCTTGTTGAAGAAGTACTACCACCCGTCTTAATAGTTACGACGTTTGCATTTGCTTTTATCGTTAATACACCGTTGTTTTTGGTTGGAGAACTACCGCCTGTTACGGAGAGAGATGAACCGCCGGATTTTTCGTCGGTAGTTATGACGATAGTATCAAGGGTTCTTTCGTTAATGGCTTTTATGGTAACGATACCACCGCCTTGATATATGCGTATGGCGGGGTCATAATAGGTGGGTTTGGTGCCTGCACTACCCTGACTAAATTCGACGGTTACGTTAGCATCCAAATTGAATACCATACCACTCATGATGGTGCCATTATTGGTACTGCCTTTTATGCTCGCAAGCTCTTCTGCCGTTTTACTTACGGTAACAAGCACGGAAGTATTGGGTTCTTTAGGTTCTTCTGGTTCGCTAGGAGTTTCGGGCTCGCTAGGTTCGCTCGGAGTCTCGGGTTCGCTTGGAACTTCGGGTTCACTGGGCTCACTCGGAGTCTCTGGTTCGCTTGGAGCTTCGGGTTCACTGGGTTCACTGGGAGTTTCAGGCTTGCTGGGCGTTTCCGGAGAGTTTGGCGTGTTGTCGCCCCCAATATCGTCGTTTTCTCCGGGGATATCCGTTTCGTTTCCTTCGTCGATATCAATGCTTAAACCATTGCTTAATTCTTCTAGGAACGTGCAAGAAGTCATAACTGCCAATATGGCGGCGGTTATAATGAGTATAGCTAAAAGTTTTTTTACGTTTCTTCCCATAACTTTCATCCTTATTTGGATTGCTTATATATTGTAATATACCACTTATTCCACCCAATTGCAACAGATGGGAAAAACTCTATCTTGACATCGCACGTATTTTGATATAATATTAAAATACAGGTATATGCTTGTAATTGGACAAGCGTTTCTACTAACCACCATAATGGTTGACTACCTACGCTTTGGCAAGGAGTCAACCTTTTTGTTTTAAAGCGGTTATACATTGGAGCAAAAGATAATATTATCTATATCGCTCAAAACAAAAACGTAAAGGAATAGTTAATATGAAACTAATTATTGAAAATCAAGAATATATAGCAAAGCCGGGACAATCTCTTTATGAAATAGTAAAGGAGCTTGGGTTAGTTAAAGGCAAGCTTTCCACGGACCCCATCGCTGCAAAAATGGCGGGAAGAGTTTTTACCTTGAACTACGTTCCACTAAGAGAAAAAGATGCTACTCCGGAGCGGTCGTCCGTTAGAAAAGCGGTGTCGGCATCCGGTGGCGTGGTACGTCTTTTGACATATAACGACCAAGCTGGCAGAGAAACTTATATGAGAACGGCACAGTTTATTATATTCCTTGCGATGGAAAGACTTTGGCCGGATGCACAAGCAAAGATGCGTTGCACGTTAGGTTCAGGGGTATATTTTAAGGTTCAAAATGCTCCGGGATTTTCTGCTGAAAAACTAAAAGCGGAAATTGATGCTATCGTAAAGGAAGATATCGTACTGCGTCGTAGTGCAATACCTACCGAAGAAGCGATTGCTTATTACAAGAGTCAGGGGTTGGACGACAAAGCCAGATTGCTTGAATACAGAAGCAAAAAGACCTTCTATATCTACAAAGAAGGAGATTTTGCCGACTATTTCTATGGTGAAATGGCACCTGCAACGTCATATCTTCGCACGTGGGATATAGTTCCTATGAGCGATGGTTTTATTTTTATTCTTCCCGACGTAAATAATCCCGACGTGGTCGCATATTATAAAGAGATGCCTAATTTCCTTAGTGTATATACCGAAGGCAAAGATTGGGGCGAACTCATGGAGTGCGAAACGGTAGCCGACCTTAACGAACTTGTATTTTCCGGTGGGATTAGAGAACTCATACGTGTTAACGAAGCATTGCACGAAAAACGTTTTTCTGAAATTGCTAATGCAATATGCGAGCGTGGTGCCAAAGCCGTTATGCTTGCAGGACCCAGTTCTTCCGGTAAAACAACTTCTGCAAACAGGTTGGCAACTCAACTTAGAGTGCATGGTAAAAAACCCATTTTGATGAGCCTGGACGACTACTATTTGGATAGAGACGCCATAGCCCCCGGGCCTGATAGTAAGGTTGACCTAGAGCATATAAATACGATAGATACCGCTCTTTTTAGTGCCCATTTGGATGCCTTGTTTGGTGGCGAAGAAGTGGAACTTCCGTCGTTTAACTTTAAGCGTGGTAAGCGTGAGTGGCAAGGGCATAAGCTTCGTTTAACCGATAAGTCTGTAATTATCGTGGAAGGCCTACATGCCCTAAATCCGGTCCTATTACCAAGAGATATGGAACCCAATCTCGTGTTTAGGCTCTACGTTAGTCCTTTGCTTGCACTTAACCTTGACGACCACAATAGGATACCTTCAAGTTATCTAAGATTATTAAGACGCACGATGCGTGACTATGAAACTCGTGGGGCTAGCGTACAAAACACGCTTGATATGTGGGACTCTGTAAGGCGTGGTGAAGAGAGATGGATTTTCCCCTTCCAAGAAAATGCCGACGTCATATTTAATAGTGCAACGTTATATGAGCTTGCAATAATTAAGAAACATATTTTCCCGCTCCTAAACGCAATAGAACCATCCGACGAGTGCTATGACCAAGTTCGTGCTATGGTTAAAATATTAAACTTTGTTAGGGAAGCCGACGTCGACGACGAGATACCGCCAACCAGTATTGTTCGTGAGTTTATAGGTGGTAATAGTTTCTACCGCAAGCAAGATGAATAGCACTTCCAACAATTGCTACTTGAAAACCGTTTTGCAATATGATAAAATTATTTTAGTAAATGTAGAGAAGGCATAATATGGACGTTGTTAAAAAGTGGCTTATTGGAGATATGGGTACGCCCGGTGCATATGAATATACCACTATGCACTACGTCGTTTTGGCGGTTGTGGTAGTTGGTGTTATTGCTTGCTGGATACTCGGTGCGAGCAAAAGAATAACCGAGCGAGATAAAAATAGAATTCTCATAGGAATAGCTATATTCCAACTTGCTTTCGAAGTGGTTTGGAGAATAATCTATATGACAGTCAAGAAAGCATCTTGGATAGATTTATACCCAATGTATCCTTGCAACCTAAACGGAATATTAGTGCCTATTGCGTGCTTGCTAAATAGCAAAGTATTAAAGAAAATGTTCTATCTTTTCGGCTTTATAGGTGGCGTTTTAACCTTCGTTATGCCGGACGGAATATTCTCTACCAGCGTGTTTGTATTCCCCATATTAAAGAGCGTATTACAACACACCGGACTTTTATTCATACCCGTATTCGAGTATGCAAGCAAAAAATATATCCCCAACATTAAGGATTTTGGTTGGACCTTCTTGGGAACTGCAATCCACTTTGTAAACTGCGAAATAATTGACCTAAAGGTGCTTGGCTTGACGGGTGACTACATGTTTTATAGAAGCGGACTTCCGTTTGTTATTCCGGGAGTATCGCAATATATTACGCTTACCGTATTCGGTATTATAGTCGTTGTGCTTATTCTTATGGTTTCCGACGTTAAAGTCACTAAGCAAGTATTTCAAAAGCTAAGTAAGAAAAAATCATAAGAAATCATAAAACAAGATAAGGAGCGACCCGCTCCTTTTTCTTTTCTTACCTAATATTGACGAAAGAGTATGTGTGTGATAAAATAATAAAAAATAACGCAATAAGGAGAAAACATGAAACAAAAGTATAGAATATTGGTTGTAATCCTAGCAGTTGTTTTCGCATTTTCTTTGTGCGGATGTATTTTTAACAAGGGAACGGCGGAAGAATTAGAAGGCGTTTATGCCTTGGAAGAATACTACTATAAGCATTTTTCCGGCGAAGAATATGAGTTCGAAGAAAACTATGAATACTTCATCTTGGTAATAAAAAGAGATACCAAGGTTGACGTTATATATAAGCTAGTAGGTGAACAAGAACAAAAAAGCACCCACTCTTATACGATGCATTATAACGAAGAAGATGCAAAAGTCATAGATAGAATCGTCATACAAGACTTTCCGCAAAGCGAGTATTCCGTAGTCAATGGTGAACTTGTCGTAAAAACGCGCGTCAGCGATTTGTCTCTCAACTTCTACCCCAAGCGTGAAGACTTGGTCTCTAATGAAATATCCTTCCAACTAAATCAAGGCACGGAAAAGGTCAAATACCAATTCAACAGGGTAAAGGATAAAGTAAGCGACAAGAATATAGAAAAGGCAAAAATTAAGAGCAGGGAAATTATAGAAGAAGATTAATGTACCCCAGGTATTATTTTGGTTTGCTTCGTTCTGCACTTTTAGGTAAACTTAAAAGGCATGGTAAAGATGAGCCCGAGATAGAAAAGCTATACGACGAGATGCAATTGCTTTCCGTTGCTACGGAAGAAGGAATTAAAACACATTACTTCAAAAGGAGTAACGTGCTTCCACGTGTGCAAAAAACGTTTGGTTTTCTAAAGAGCATAGGCTTTACCAGTCTTTTGGACGTGGGAAGCGGGCGTGGAGCTTTCGTGTTTCCGCTTTTGGATGGCTTTAGTGGTATTTCTGTGACGGCCATCGACCTTCTTGATGAAAGAGTTGAGTTTTTAAGGGACGTTTCTCTTGGCGGGGAATATGATTTTAGCGTGGAGAAAGCAGACCTTTGTAACTATAATCCCAAAAAGACCTTTGACGTAGTTACGCTACTGGAAGTTTTGGAGCATATACCGGACGTTAAGTCGGCAATTAACAATGCCGTAAAGCTTGCGGAAAAATACGTAATAGTTACCGTGCCGAGCAAAGCGGACGACAACCCGGAGCATATTCATCTGTTAACTAAGGAAAAGTTGACGGCATATTTTACCGAGTGCGGAGTTAAAAGTCTATCTTTTGACGGCGTGCAAGGACATTTGTTTATGATAGCAAGGAAATAAAATGAGTTACGATTATAAGATAATTAAATATCCACGAACTCCACACCTGCAAGGTTCAAGACTTCAGGCAGGTGATGAAGATTTAAACCAAGTAGAGTTTGAATACGTGCTTGGCAAGAATATCGTTATAGAAGAAAAAATCGACGGAGCAAATACGGCGATTTCTTTTGATGGCGACGGCAACCTTTTGCTCCAAAGTCGTGGACACTATTTAATAGGCGGATATAGGGAAAGACACTATAACCTTTTTAAACAATGGGCAAATGCCAATCAAGACGTGCTTTTCGACGTGCTTGGCGACCGCTACGTTATGTACGGCGAGTGGATGTACGCCAAGCATACAGTGTTTTACGATGCACTCCACGATTACTTTATGGAGTTTGATATTTATGACAGGGAGCGTAAGGTTTTCTTGGATACTCCTTCAAGAAGAGTGCTCACCGAAAAGATGGGAATAATTTCTTCCGTTCCGGTGTTATCAAGCGGAATTCATACGACAAAGGAGAGTGTACTATCACACCTTGGTGATTCTAACTACATAACGCCCAACCATATTGAAGTGCTAAAAAGCGTGACGGCAAAACTGGGATACGACGTTGAAAGAGCAGTAAAAGAGACGGACCCGAGCATTAAAATGGAAGGATTATATATCAAGATAGAAGAAGGCGGGATAGTGGTTGACCGACTAAAATACGTTAGGGCATCTTTTATTCAAAGCGTACTACAAGCAGAAGGACATTGGCTAAATAAGCCTATAATTCCCAATCAACTAAAAAATGAGTCGTTTTAAATCACCAAAACTTAATAGCCTTGCGGAGTTGTTGCCGGCTGGGCATCAAGCAATAGACTGGACTAAACTGGAAAAAAGCGAGTTCGGTATTTTTTTTGATGCAATGGAAAGGACGATGCAAGAACCGGAGTGGCATGGCGAAGGTGACGTTTTAACGCACACGAAAATGGTTGTAGAAAGGATGGTCGAGCTTGATGAATATAAAAATGCTCCCACGAAAGATAAGCTCATATTATTCTTATCAGCCCTTCTTCATGATATAGGTAAGCCCAAGCGTACAAAGGTGGAAGATGGAAGAATAGTTTCCGTAGGACACGCCGTAAAAGGTGCGAACATGGCAAGAGAGTTTTTGTGGAAAACGCTAGGGCTTTCAGGAGATGAAGAAGAGAGAGATATTAGAGAATCCGTATGTACCTTAATACG
This sequence comes from Candidatus Stercoripulliclostridium sp., assembly GCA_045594145.1. Taxonomy (GTDB): domain Bacteria; phylum Bacillota; class Clostridia; order Christensenellales; family DTU072; genus Stercoripulliclostridium_A. Next base: position 10,573 of record JAZNYA010000195.1, read on the forward strand.
CTATCACGCTTTCCCAATTTATGCAACAAAGAAGAGTAATGCAGAAAGAAGGATGTTGGAAATTGCGGATAACGGCATCCTTTCTCCAAGTTTCAGTTTACTAAAGTTATATGTTTTGGAAAAAGCAGACGTGCTTGGCAGAATAAGTGCAGATGCAAAGTCGCAACTTGAAACGCTGGAGTATTTTAAGATTATGGCAGAAGATTTAAACTGCTGGGAAAGACCTTATACTTTTACTACACCATTTAGTAAGAGAGCATATTTTAAGGGTAAAACCGAGTGGCAAGGAGATACTCTTTATGATTCTACGTGGGGAGAAGTAGTGCTTCTTTCCGGACTTCCGGGAACGGGAAAGGATACGTTTATAGCAAATAATTTATGTGATTTGCCGGTCGTATCTTTGGATGCAATCAGAAAGAGACTGAAGATATCACCGGTGGAGCCACAAGGCGTAGTTATTGCGACCGCACAAGAAGAAGCCAAAGAATATCTTAGAAAGAAGCAACCTTTCGTTTGGAACGCAACCAACGTGACGACCCAAACTCGTGGCAAAGAAATTGAACTATTCGAACGTTACGATGCAAGGGTAAAGACGATTTTTTTGGAAACTGAGTGGGAAGAAAATCTTGCCCGCAACGCTTCAAGACCGCATCCGGTTCCGAGTGTTGAAATAGAAAAGATGTTATCTAAATTAGAATTGCCCGAAGCCAAAGAATGCCAAACGGTCGAGTGGCGTATCACCTAGTATTGAAATATTTAATTCGATTAAGGCGACCTATGGGGTGCCTTTTATTTTCTTACCCCTAAAATTTTTACGCCGACTGCTTTAACGTAATTGTATGCGGATAGCGGTTTGCCGAAGGCGTCTAAAGTGTGGGACGCAACTAGCGGAACATCGTCTTTAAAAGCGACTACGATGAGTGCATGATAAAATACGCCGGGAGAATTGCTAAGGAAAATAAAGTCGCCTACGTCAAGGGCATGTGGGTTGCTCGTTTCACCAAAGGGTCCAAAGCCTTCACCGATTTTATTGACGACGATATTGTCGGTTAAGAATTTGTAGAATTGGTTTACGCCCGCCCATGCCGGAGCTCTGTCGCCAGAAGAACGATAATACCAACCTAGGTCTTTTTCATAATTCATGCGTTTGCATCCGGCATAAAGGCACTGGGAACAAAAGTTTGTGCAATCTCCGCCAAGATGAGAAAAGTCGTAGTATGCCGGGTTGTAATTAAAAGCATATCTTCTGGCATAACTTATAGCATCGGAGCGATTATATTTTTCGATTTTCATACTATAATATATTCCACTTTGCCGGTTTTGTGATATAATGAATATAAGAAAGTAAAGGAGACTTATATGGATACTTTAGAAACTTTATACTCAAGAAAATCAATAAGAGAGTTTAACGGAGAAGGAATTTCCAGTGAAGAATTAAATGAAATACTAAAATCCGCTTATGCATCTCCAATAGGATTAAAGAGATACGATAGATTAACCTTGACGGTAATTACTAAAAAAGAGCTTCTTTGTGAGTGGGAAGAAGAAACTGCCAGGGTGATGGATAGGGAAGGCTATAAAGCTTTTTATGGTGCTCCGCTTGTAATTTTGGTTTGCTCGGAAGTGGACGTAGAGCCTTATTCCAACGTGAACTATTCCAATTGTGCAATCGTTGCACATAATATGGCAATTGCAGCGACGGCATTGGGAATAGGAGTTTGCCATATATGGAGTGCTCCTAGAGCATTAAGAGAACTGGATGAGCTCCAAAAGAAAATGGGCATCAAAGATGGTTGCGTGCCTTGCTGTGCATTGGCTGTTGGAAAAATGAACGAAGAGTATTCTTTGCGTCAAGTAGAATGGGAAAAAATCGAAACCACGTATATTGTTGATTAGTCTAAAATACTAGATATTACGTGTCTATAGCTACAAAATATGCCACAAATATGGTACAAATGAAATTTAAAAGGAGAGCGGGAAAACGCTCTTCTTTTTTTGCGGGAACACCGGTTGAGCGTAGTGGATTTGGTTGGTTTTTTGTTAGAGAAAACAAATGAATTTATTTTTTAATTTTATGCATTTTCACTTCGCACACTCCGGATTGCGTTTTTTTAAAAATCTTGCACGCATAATAGTATGCAATATTTGCGTATAAAAAAATAATTTTTATGCATTTTAAGGCGTATTTTCGCTTGCTTTATGCATTTTAAAGGAATATAATCGTGGGGTAAACAAAAAACAATCAGAAGGAGACGTTATATGTCTAAGCAAATAAAGAAAATAGTTCTTGCCTACTCGGGCGGTCTTGATACTTCCATCATTATTCCGTGGTTAAAAGAAAACTACGATAATCCCGAAATCATAGCAGTTTCCGGTGACGTAGGACAAGGAACGGAGCTTGAAGGTTTAGAAGAAAAAGCAATCGCAACGGGTGCATCTAAACTATATATATGCGACTTGAAAGAAGAGTTCATCAAGAACTACGTTTATCCCACGTTGCAAGCCGGTGCAAAATATGAAGGTGATTATCTATTAGGTACTGCCTTTGCTCGTCCCATTATTGCTAAGGCAATAGTTGATATCGCACTAAAAGAAGGTGCAGATGCAATTTGCCATGGTTGTACCGGCAAAGGAAACGACCAAGTTCGTTTCGAACTTGCCATCAAAGCATTTGCTCCCGGCATGAAGATTATAGCTCCTTGGAGAATTTGGAATATTAAGTCTCGTGAAGAAGAAATCGCTTATGCAGAAGCTCACAATATTCCCCTTAAGATTAATCGTGAAACTAACTACTCTAAAGACAAGAACCTATGGCACTTGTCTCATGAAGGACTAGACCTAGAAGACCCGGCAAACGAACCGCAATACGACAAAGAAGGATTCTTGGAAATGGGAGTATCTCCCTTCATGGCTCCCGATAAGCCCACCTACGTTACCATCAGCTTTGAAAAGGGTATTCCGGTTGCCATCGATGGCGAAAAGCTAAGTCCCGTAGCACTAGTAGAAAAACTCAACAAGCTAGGCGGAGAAAATGGAATAGGTCTTGCAGACATTTGTGAAAATCGTTTGGTCGGCATGAAGTCTCGTGGCGTATATGAAACTCCCGGCGGTACCATTTTGTATCGTGCTCACGAAGTGCTTGAAACTTTGTGCTTAGATAGAGATACTTCTCACTATAAAGCACTCGTTGCACAACAATTTGGCGAACTCGTTTATTTTGGTAAATGGTTTACCCCTTTGCGTGAAGCTCTAACCGCTTTTGTAGATAAGACCCAAGAAAACGTAACCGGTGACGTTAAACTAAAACTTTATAAAGGCAACATCATCAACGCAGGCACTACTTCCAAGTATTCACTATATAATCCCGAATTTGCTACCTTTGATGAAGACGAAGTATACGACCAAAAAGATAGTGAAGGATTCATCAATCTCTTTGGCCTACCCTTAACCGTCAAAGCCCTAATGGACAAAAAGAACGGAGAAAACAAATAGTATATGGCTCAAAACCTTTGGGGTGCAAGGTTCCAAAAAGAACTTGATGCACTTGTAAACGAATTTAATTCATCAATTAAAGTAGACTCCCTTATGTTTAAAGAAGACATCCAAGGGAGTCTTGCTCATGCAGAAATGCTTTTTAAGACGGACATAATAACCGGTGAAGATTATGCGGATATCCGCAAAGGTCTAACCGATATCTTAAGCGAAATAGAGTCCGGTGAGCTAAAAATAGATATGGGTG
>JAZNYA010000196.1:0-3962 GCA_045594145.1 Candidatus Stercoripulliclostridium sp.
GCCAATTACGATAGATACGTTACTCATTTTCATTACCTCCTAATTAATCTAAGTATTTGAACCAAATGTTGTAGTAAAGTTCTACTTCTTTGGTGCCATATCCTTTACTCTCACCAAATGAATTCTTAACTTCTACGCGAATCTCTTTGAGTTCTTTGAAAAGACCTTTGAACTCAATTTGTTCTTCACCAACTGCATTGCAATCATCAATACAGTCTTCAAAAACTCTTATATAGGGCTTTCCGTTTTGTCCTACACAAGCGGTTAACAAATCATTGTTAATGACATATCCGATTCCGGACATTTTAGAATTGGCTTTGCCGATTCTATAAACTGAATAAACAACTTTTTTCATGGGCTTTATACCTCCAAATATTTTATTTTGCCTTTCGGCAGTGGATAGTTAGCACGGCTATATATTTGGTGGAGTCATTAAATAAAAAGGCATAGAAATAGTGTATAAATAGTTGATAATTAGTAGGGGTTTGCACAAAGGCTCTTCGAGCGAATTTTTTGAGCATAAAAAAAGAGCCTAATCAAATGATTAAGCTCAAAAAAATCTCTTACTTTGTGCTAACTATATCGCTGTGCTACACTAGGAACGTCGGAAGGTAAAATATTTACATTCGAATAATCCTTAGTAAAAAGGCCAAAACTCTTCACAACATTTGGGATAAATACTATGTATATGCTTTAGTGTAACAAAATTGATTATTGAATAATATGTGGATTTATGATATATTTATCATAGGTTAATAATTAACAATTAATTGTTTTAATGAGGAGGGGTGGAATGAAAAAAATTTTGATTTGTGTTGTAAGTATTTTAGTTTTGCCAATTATATTCTTATGTGTGTCTTGTTCAGATGAGGAAGTTGATGAGCTTTTTGATACAAAGGCGACCATGCCTTTTGGAACAGATGAATATAAAGCGGGTGAGTGGACTGAAGAAACCATATTAACTCATTTGAAAGAATTAGGTTTCGAAGATATAGAAATAACCAATGTGGTTGAAGTGTATGGTGGTAATGATGAATGGAAAATTCATGATATACAGATAGAAGATCCGGACTCAATGTCTTTTTTTACTGAATATAGAACTTTTGATAAAGGTGAGAAATTTGATAAAACATCGAATATAATTGTCGAAACCTACATATCTCATGCGACTATAAATGTTGATAATAACGAAGCATTGAGGGATTTAGTTAATAATGCAGAATTTACGACTGATTCCCCTGAGGTTTTAGAATTTTTTAAGGCTCATAGTGGCGAATATATTGAATTTGATGGTGTTATAACATATTGTTATGATTATTTGTTCTACGTAAACTTTGATTTAGATTTTGATGTGCAAGTCGAAAACAGCACGTGGTTTGAGTATTCATGGGATGATATTGAAATTGACTATTTAGATGATTGTGGTTGGGGGATAGATCATAATATGTATTATAGCGGATGTCTTAGTAAAGGAGATAAGGTTCATATGGTTTGTAAAATTTATGGTTCAGAAGAGGAATGGTCATTGACAATAAAATCTTTTGATGAAATATAAACTCAATGTAATTGATAAAAACATACCCCACTTAATAAATGTGGGGTATGTTTGTTTTTTAATAAACTAGATTAAAATTGAGCTAAACTAAAAGAAAAAACAGTATTGAACGTTTTTGCGGTTCAACACTGTTTCAAATGGCGGAGAGAGTGGGATTTGAACCCACGATACCCTTTAGAGGTATACACGATTTCCAATCGTGCTCCTTCGACCCCTCGGACATCTCTCCATGGTCGATTTAATTTGCTTGTTAATTATACGATAGAAATTTTTGTTTTGCAAGTTTTTTTACTATAGATTTTAAGTTTTTATTGTTAAATTTCATTAGTAGGGGCGGTGTTGCATTTTTAATGGGCGTGATGATATAATAAAAAAGAAGAGAAGCAAAAATTTTATTTTTAGAAGTTAAAAGGATGGGCGTATGTGTTACGAACGATTAAAGGATATTTTACTTAATGCAGAAAACGTTGTGTTTTTTGGTGGAGCGGGCGTATCTACCGGTTCCGGAATACCGGATTTTAGAAGTGCAAGCGGGCTATATAACTCGGATGAAGATTACGGCGAATCGCCGGAAAACATATTGCACGTATCATATATGAACGTAAATCCACAAGGATTTTATGAGTATTATAAAAGGAATATGGTATATCCGTATGCCGAGCCTAATGATGCACACTATGCGTTAGCGGAATTGGAAAAACTAGGGAAGTTAAAAGCGGTAATAACCCAAAACATAGATGGATTACACCAAAAGGCAGGAAGCAAGAAGGTGTATGAATTGCACGGCTCCGTAGGGAGAAATTATTGCGTAAGGTGTGGCAAGGAGCATACGCTGGATTACGTTTTGGAAAGCGATGGTGTGCCTAGGTGCTGTAAATGTGGCGGTATGGTTCGTCCCGACGTCGTAATGTACGGCGAAGCTTTGCCGTGGGACGTATGGACGGATGCAGAAGAAGCAATAAGCGAGTGTGACGTGCTAATAGTGGGTGGAACTTCGCTGACGGTTAATCCTGCAGCGTCGCTCGTTAGTGCGTACGAAGGCGAGCATTTGGTTATTATAAACCTTTCGCCAACGAGTTATGATGGTTTGGCTGAACTCATAATTAGAGAACCCGTAGAAGAAGTTTTGGGAGCCGTAATAGGCGATATTTGTGATTAAAGCGAAGGTCTTTTGCGTTAGCGTAGAGCACGGATTTGGCGTAATCTTCAATCAAGTTTCCATTATAATTTTATATCGTTTGTTAGTCTTTGTGGCGATGCTTACAGGGGCGATTATCGCTACCTATTAAGAAACGAACTTATATGCAAGGAGTGCACGTGCACTCTTTTTTATTGAACACGCACTTTATCTTAATAAAGAATAATACTTTAATAGTATTTTAGGTTGCAAAATTCATATTAGTTTGCTAGACTAATTTATAAGAAATCATTCACAGGGCGATATCGCCCACAATCACTCAAACAAAGGAGAAGAAGGTATGTTGAGACGTTTAGTAATTTTGTTTGTTGTACTATCCAGTGCAGTTACTGTTGGTGCAGTTACTGCTAGTGTAGTAAACGACATAGACGTTGGATGCAAAGACGGTCACGTTTGGGAAGACAAAACTGTTCTCTTGAACGCAACTTGTGAAGAAGAAGGAATACTTCTTCAAGCATGTTCCGTCTGTGGAGAAGAGCAAGAAGTTAGCATCGACGCTCTTGGCCACGAGCTAGCCGACGTTGCCGGTAGCAAGATTGAACCTACTTGTGAAGAAGATGGTTATAGTGGAACCACTGCTTGTACTCGTGAAGGATGCAATTACGAAGTAAGGGGCACTACCATTGAAGCAATCGGCCACGAGTATGGTGCTTTCGTTAGCGTAGGCGATGGCACTCACAAGAAAGTTTGTGCAAACGATGATACTCACGTAGTAATCGAACAATGTACTGGTGGTACTGCAACTTGCACGGAAAAGGCTATTTGTGAAGTTTGTGAAACCGCATACGGCGTAACCTTAAGCCACGAATACACCGAAGAAGTTGTAGATGCAAAATATCTTAAGTATGCAGCAAACTGCACTTATGGTGCGATTTATTATACATCTTGTGTTTGCGGACATTTTGATGAAGAAGAATCCGACACGTTCGAATATGGTGATACTGCACAGCACGTTTACGATAGAACTACTAACGTAGATATCACTAATCGTGCAACCGCCGCAACCTGTACCGAAAAGGCAACGTATTACTTCGTTTGCGTATGTGGACTAAAGGGAACTGCAACTTTCGAATATGGCGAAGCACTCGGACACGCATGGGATAACGGCGTAGTAACCACCGACCCCACTTGTGAAACCGAAGGCGTTAAGACCTTAAGTCGGAGGCCAAGCGGTCTTAGGAAGACAAGAGAGACTAACAACTCCTTGGC
>JAZNYA010000197.1:0-2171 GCA_045594145.1 Candidatus Stercoripulliclostridium sp.
TAAGACCGCTTGGCCTCCGACTTTCCCCACGTATAACGTTAAACGGATATATTATGCTTCCCGCCCCTATTTTAACTCCTTTTTCTATAACTGTTGTTTCAGGCGAAATTATTATTACGTCATCATTTTGCATTAATTCTATATTTTGGGTATCCATTTTTATGTGTTTCGTGTTCTCTTTTTTGGATTCATTACAAATCACACCTTTTAAGTAATCCTTTATTTCTCGTATCTTTCTCTTCACCAAATCGGCGTCTTCCCCTTCTACAGATATTCTTATTTTAGGTTCCGTTCCACTTGCTCTTACGACCGCCCTAACGTCGCCTGACTCCACCACGTTGATAAACTCTTGATTTGCTTTTATTCTATTAAAGATTACTTTTTGTTCATCGCTTGCAACCAAAAAGTCGTCTTCACTTGGGAAATCCACGTAATCCACCGCTTTATCCAGCCCTATTTCCACATCAACACAAGCTATAAGCAAGGAAGTCAACAAGCCGTCCCCTGTTTCCGACCACTTTCGCACTATGACGTGTCCACTGCTTTCACCACCCAAATTAATGCCGTTTTTAATCATTTCATCATAAACGAATTTATCGCCAACGTCCGCTCTAATCAGTTTTTTACCACGCCTTAAAAGAGCCTTTTCCAGCCCCCCGTTAGAGTTTATCGTGCCGACCACGTCTCCCCTTTCTCCCAAATAATCGCTAAGTACATATAAAACGGCATCACCGCCATAGATTCTACCATTTTTAACACAAATAACCCTATCGCCGTCTCCGTCATAAGAAAAAGCTACGTCATAATCTCCGCTCTTTTCTTTTTCCACAACCACGTCCAAGCAAGTGGCACCGCAATTGACGTTTATTTTAGTGCCGTCATAAACGTCGTTTAAAGTAGTTACGACACAACCCAATTCTTCAAAAAGCCTTTTTGCCACACCTACCGTTGCTCCATAACAAGCATCCAACAAGATTTTTCTTCCTAAAAGCTTGTTTCCAACAACATTTTTAAGATGCTCTTCGTATTTTTCAAGCCCGACAACGCACTTTAATTGCTTTTTAGGCTTGTTTATCGGCAAAATAGGACGCAAAAACAAAGATTCCAACTCCTTCTCTGAAAAAGTGGAAATCTTCGCTCCTTGCCCTGAAAACAGCTTTATTCCATTATATTCCGGTGGATTGTGACTAGCCGAAACCATTATTCCCAAATTACACTCGTTAAACTTCGTCAAATAAGCGACGGCCGGTGTCGGAGCTATTCCTGCATCCAAAATGCTTATGCCGTAAGCGGACAAACTTCTCAAAAGAAGTTCCGTTATTCTTTGCCCGCTCATGCGACTATCTCTACCAATTAAAACTTTGATTTTGCCATATTTTTGATATATTGCCGACGAAAATCTTAAAATAAATTCTTCGTCAAAACACTCCGCCTTTGCTCTTATTCCGTCGGTACCAAAACGCATATTGCTCCTTTATCGGTACAATATATGCTTAAAAACTCTTTTGTTGTTAAAAAAAACGTGCCGTCTTAGACAGCACGCATAGAGATTAAAATTGTTTTTGTTTTATAGAAGCGTTACGGCGTTAAGTAGTGTATTGGCGTTAATTTCACAAGCCCTGAGTGCAAACTCTTCATAAGTCATATTAGAACCATCACCAGCTGAATCGCTTATAACCTTAAGTGCTCCGAATTTTGTTCCGGTAATGTAGCAGACTTGAGCACAAGCACCACATTCCATATCGCAAGCAACGGCATCGAAAGTTTCTGCTATTCGCTTGGATTCAACGTCGCTTGCAACAAACTTATCGCCCGTAGCCACACGACCTAAAACGGCGTTATCGCTAGACTTTAAAATAGCTTTAGCCACTTCTTCGTCCGCATCGAAATAAACTTTATTTAGCCCGCTAATGAGCCCTATCGGGTCGCCGAGAGCCGTGGTATCGCTGTCGTACTGGCAAACACTACTTACGGAAAGCACGCTCAACGGCTTAAGTTTACCTATTCCGCCTGCAATCCCCGTATTAATGACGCACTCTACGCCATATTTTTCTATCATAATTGCGGTAGCAAACGCTGCGTTAACCTTACCGATACCTGCAAGCGAAAGGATTATTTCTTTATCCCCTATTTTACCTATGGTAAAACGCTTACCTTGATATTCTTCGGTA
>JAZNYA010000198.1:0-5098 GCA_045594145.1 Candidatus Stercoripulliclostridium sp.
GCATTTAGGGTTACTTGTAGCGGTGGCACGTATATAAGAAGCATAGCAAGGGATATGGCATATGCAATGGGAACACTTGGCTATATGCGTTATATTAAGCGTGAGCAAAGCGGTATTTTTGGCATCGATAAGGCGTATACGCTAAGCGAGCTAGAAAGCATTGATATTGCGGAAAACCTAGTAAAAATGGAAGAAATACTGGTAAATCTACCACGTTTTGATGCTCCTAAGGGTGCGGAAAAGCTTCTTGATAACGGCGTAAGGATGTTGCTTAAAACTCCGGATGGCGTTTTCAAACTTTATATTAACAACGAGCTAACTTGGCTTGCGGAAAGAAACGTAGACGATGGTAGAATAGACTTTAAAACAAGGCTAAGATAATGGGAAAATATGTAGCAGAACTTAAAAAAGAGCGAGTTGAGTTCGGTAACAAGCCGAAATATATGCTTGCACTGGGATTTTTTGATTGTATTCACGTAGGACATCGTAGTTTGCTCGGCAATCTTTCTGCTGTTGCAACACTATATAATCTAACTCCTGCGGTGTTTACTTTTGACGATGATTTCTTTAAGGCTCTTGGTAAGACGGATAAACTCGTTTATAGTCTTGATGAGCGTAGAAAGATATTGCTTGATGAATTTGGCATAAACAAAATCTTTGTTGGAGCTCCGAGTGATGAGTTTTTGAAGATGAAAGGTGAAGAATTTACCAATTATCTTGAAAAAATAGGGGTAGAAGGCATAATTGCGGGCGAAGATTTTAGATATGGTCAAAATGCAGAGTGTGGCATGAAGGAATTGTCCGCTTGGGCTATAAGTAAGGGAAAAATATGCATAACTCAACCCATTTTGGCGGAGTGGAACAAGAAAATTTCATCAAGGGACATAAGAAAATATCTAGAAAACGGCGAAGTAAAGACTGCTAATTCACTTTTGGGTAATAGATATTTTGTCGAAGGTGAAGTTGTGCATGGCCGTGGCGTAGGTGCAACGTACGGATTACCAACTGCAAATCTTAACGTAAGTGATGAAAAAGTTATACCGCTTGACGGCGTTTATGATACCAGAGTAAAGGTCGGTAACGAGTGGTATAAAGGCGTAACTAACGTTGGAACTTGTCCCACGTTTGATTTCCACAGAAGAACGGTAGAAACGCATATTTTGGACTTTTCCGCCGATATTTACGGAGAAATCATACGTGTCGAGTTTGTGGAAAGAATAAGATGCGTTGTTAAATTCAACTCATTGGAAGAGCTAAAGGCTCAAATTTACGACGATATAGAAAAGGTAAGAGAATCAAATGATTAAATTTGGCGTAGCAGGAAACTCAAAAAGTTTTTATGATGAAGGTTATACCCAAACTATTGAAGCGGGTTTATGGTGCAAAAATAGGGGCATAGATGCTTTTGAATACTCTTTTGGACGTGGGATTACTCTAAACGAAAAAACCGCCCAAGAAATCGGCAAGGCATTTAAACTTGCAGGTGTGGAAATGAGTGCACATGCTCCATATTTTATCAACCTAGCAAATCCAGACCCTGAAATGATTAAAAAATCCTATGCCCATATAACCAATTCTTTGAAGAAGGTTAAGGATTTTGGTGGAAGCCGAGTGGTTGTCCATCCCGCCACGCAAGGCAAGATGCAAAGAGAAGACGCCGTCAATTTGATGGTTGAAAACGCTAGGGGATTAATTGACGTTTTGGACGAATTGGGATATGGCTCAGAGTATAAAGTTTGCTTTGAAACGATGGGAAAGCTTGCTCAACTTGGTACGGTTGATGAGATAATAAAGGTATGTTCTTTGGATGAAAGATTTTATCCTTGCGTAGACTTTGGTCACATTAACGCAAGAGAGCAAGGTATTCTAAAAAGTGCCGTAAATTATAATACGATAGTGCAGAAAATGAGCGATTTCTTGCCAAAACACAAAGTTTTTAACATGCACGTTCATTTCTCTAAAATTGAATATGGTACTAAAGGAGAGATACGCCATCTTACTTTTGAAGACCAAAAATATGGTCCTGACTACGAACCTTTGATGGAAGTTTTCCATGAAAAAGGTATGGAGCCTTTCATAATTTGCGAGTCCGATGGAACGCAAGCTGAAGACGCCGTACAAATGAAAAAGTATTTTTATTCACTTTAATTTAATCCTTAAAAAACAACCGCCACGCCAAACAGCGTGGCTTTTTTACGGTAACAAATCGTAAATGTTGTCGTCGCTTATTCCTGTGACGTAACTGTCCGGTACTCTACCTTGTATTAGGTCTTCCGCAATTAAAAATTCTAGGCTTACGCTTACGTCTTCGGCTCTTACCGGCACTACAATTTTTACGTTCGTGGTAACTTTTAATACCAATCTATGAATAGTTTGATTTAGTCCTTCATGGTAGAAATAGGAGTTTAGCTTTGTTTCTACAGCTCCAATGGGAATAACGTTAAGTTCTATGCCGTCACCTTTGTCTGCAAGCCAGCTTGAGCCGGTAAAAGCACCGGCCGGTATACTGATTTTATCGTTTTTTAGCGAATTTAAGGAGTTTTGTATCTCCTTTTGTGCATATACGTTCATTGCGTTTATGCTTGCCGTATTGGAGCGAACTAATACGATTTCTCCATCGTTATTCTTTTCGTATTCATAAAAATTGCCATAAAAAACTTCGTATAATTTTAGTTTTAATGCACCACTGATTACGGCATCTATGGTCTTTTTCTTTATTTCCGCTTCCGCTAGCGTTTTAACTAGCGGAGAAATCGAACGGTTATAATATATAACCGACCCTAAAATTGCGACCAAAACAACTAAAAGAAGAATCCAGGCTCTCAGTTTTTTATTTTTCACAATTTATTATATGTTTTTGCCTTTAATAAATTGCATGCGTGCGTGTTTTAATGTTATAATGCATAAAGACTAATTTTATTATGGAGTTACCCATGTTGAAAGAGAAAATTGAGCAAATTACAGCATTAGGATTAGAAGCCATCGAGAAAGCTCTTGATTCTTCCGTTCTTAACGATATTCGTGTTAAGTATCTTGGTAAATCGGGCGAAATTACTTCGCTTCTTAAGGGACTAAAAGACGTTTCCCCGCAAGAAAAACCCGCAATCGGCAAACTAGTTAACGACGTTAGAGTTAAAATTGAAACTGCTCTACAAGCAAAAATGCAAGCTATTGCAGTTGCGGAACGTAAAGCAATAGAAGAAAAAGAACGCCTTGACGTTACTTTATCCCAAAAAGACGAAGAGCAAGGAGCTCTTCACCCCTTAACCTTGGTTAAGAACGATATGTTAAATATCTTTATCGGATTAGGTTTTAGCGTAGCCGATGGTCCGGAAATCGAATATACCAAGTACAATTTTGAAAACTTGAATATTCCCCAAGACCACCCCGCAAGAGACTTTGGCGATAGTTTCTATATTTCTCCCGAAATTCTTCTTCGTACCCAAACTTCTTGCGTGCAAGCACGTGTTATGGAAGAAACCAAGCCCCCGATTCGCATAGTTTGTCCCGGTAAAGTATATCGTCCCGACGACGATGCAACCCACTCACCCATGTTCCAACAAATAGAAGGCTTGGTAGTAGACGAGCATATTACTCTTGCAGACCTTAAAGGCACGCTAGAAGAGTTTGCTAAAAAGTTTTTCTCCAAGGAAACCAAGGTTCGTTTCCGTCCTTCATATTTCCCCTTCACCGAGCCCAGCGTAGAAGTAGACCTTTCTTGTGCAATGTGTGGCGGTAAAGGTTGTCGTTTGTGCAAGGGCACCGGTTGGATAGAACTTCTTGGGGCAGGTGTAGTTAATCCAGCAGTTTTGGATATGTGCGGTATAGACTCCAAGAAATATTCCGGTTACGCCTTTGGCGTAGGTGTTGAAAGAGCAACAATGATTAAGTATTCCATACCCGATATGCGTTTACTATTCGACAACGACGTTCGTTATTCTAAGCAATTCAAATAGGAGAGAAGAGTTATGTTAGTTCCCGTAAAATGGTTAAAAGATTTTGTAAACATAGATAATATTAGTATTCCGGAACTTGCGGATAAACTCGTTTCTTGCGGTTTTGAAATCGAAGCGGTAATCAATCAAGCGGATGCGGTTAAGGGCGTTAAGACCTGTAAGGTTGTTGCGACCGAACAACATCCCAATGCAGATAAACTTATAGTTTGTAAGATTGATTTGGAAGACGGCGTAGAACGTCAAATAGTTACCAACAATCGTTGGATACAAGCCGGCGACATCGTTCCGGTAGCACTCGACGGAGCAAAGCTTTATAGCGGTATGGAAATACATTCCGGTGCACTCCGTGGCGTTCATAGTGATGGTATGTTCTGTGGTGGTAGCGAACTAAATCTTACTGAAGCCGATTATAAAGGTGCAGGCGAAGATAAGGTTCTAAAGCTTTTGGACGGCACTCCCATTGGCAAGGATATCAACGAAGTTATGGGTACCGACGACGTTATTTTGGACGTAGGCATTACCGCTAACCGTACGGATGCTAATAGCATTCTCGGTATAGCAAGAGAAGTTGCTGCCGTAACCGGACAAGAACTAAAAATGCCCGCTGATTATATGGACGTTCCTGCAGGCGACGGAATAAAAGGTCAAATTGAAGTAATTAACGAAAGTACCGACCTTTGTCCCCGTTATCTTTGTGCGATGCTCACGGACGTTGTTATCACGGAATCTCCCGAATACATCAAGAGAAGATTAAAGTCCAGTGGTCTTAGACCTATCAACAATATAGTTGACGTAACCAATTACGTTCTACTAGAAGTAGGTCAACCCATGCATGCTTTCGACCTTCGCACTATAAAAGGCGGAAAAATCGTAGTTAGACGTGCAAAAGATGGCGAAAAGATAGTTGCTCTTGATGATAAGACCTATACTTTGAATAAAGATAATCTTGCAATTTGCAACGCTGTTGAACCCATGGCAATCGCAGGCGTTATGGGCGGTAAAGAATACTCAATATTCGACGACACCAGCGTAGTCGTACTAGAAAGTGCAAGATTTGCTCGTGATAACATCAGACGTACTTCTCGCACTCTGGGACTTCGTTCCGATAGTAGTGCAAGATTTGAAAAGGGTATCGACTTTAT
>JAZNYA010000199.1:0-1606 GCA_045594145.1 Candidatus Stercoripulliclostridium sp.
TGCATATTGATGAAACATTAATGCAAGAGCTTCATGAAATCAAGGGAGCAGTCAATCCGCAAGAAATTTTGCTTGTTGTTGATAGTATGCTTGGTCAAGACTCGGTTAACGTTGCTTCCACCTTTAATGCTCAGCTTGATATAAGCGGTGTTATACTTACTAAGCTTGACGGCGACACTAGGGGCGGTGCGGCACTTTCCATTAAGGCAATATGCGGTAAACCTATTAAATATATAGGTATTGGCGAAAAAATCACGGATATCGAGCCTTTCCATCCGGATAGAATGGCATCAAGAATTCTTGGTATGGGCGACGTCTTGACGTTAATCGAAAAGGCACAAAATGCAATTACCGAAGAAGATGCACTCAAGATGGCAAAGAAAATGAAGGAAAACACCTTCGACTTAGAAGATTATCTTGAGCAACTCAGTAATATGAAGAAAATGGGAAGCATGAAGGATATGTTGGACATGATTCCCGGCATGAGTAGACAATTAAAAGGTCAAGACCTTAACGTTGATGAAAAACAGCTTGAAAAGACCAAAGCCATTATTCTTTCAATGACGCTAAAAGAAAGAAGGAACCCCGGTATTCTAAATGCATCTAGGCGTCGTAGAATAGCAAAGGGAAGTGGAACGCAAGTTCAAGACGTTAATAGGCTACTAAATCAATTCGAGCAAACAAAGCAAATGATGAAAAGAATTAGTTCGGGAAAATTCAAATTCCCTTTCTAACATAATAATAAAATATTTTAATTTGGAGGACACAAATTATGGCAGTAAAACTAAGACTTCACAGAATGGGTAAGAAAAAGAGCCCCGTTTATCGTATCGTAGCAATCGATTCCAGAAAATCCAGAGACGGCGAATACATTGAACAAATAGGCTTCTATAATCCTAAGACTGAACCCGCAACCATCAAAGTAGACGCAGAGCTCACCAAGAAGTGGATTGCTAACGGTGCTCAACCTACCGACACCGTTCGTGATATTCTTGTTAACGCAGGCGTTATAGCAGGTTCTTCTAAGTATGCTAAGAAAGAAGC
Organism: Candidatus Stercoripulliclostridium sp.; assembly: GCA_045594145.1. Taxonomy (GTDB): domain Bacteria; phylum Bacillota; class Clostridia; order Christensenellales; family DTU072; genus Stercoripulliclostridium_A. The sequence continues at coordinate 1,045 of JAZNYA010000199.1, forward strand.
TGTTGCTGAAGAAGTTAACGCAGTTGATGCCGCTGTTGAAGCAGCTGTTGCAAAGATTGAGGACTAATATCTTATGTCCGTTCGTGATTTCGTAGATTTTTTAGTAAAGCAAATAGTCGACGAAGAATTTTACGAGATAGTTATGTTTGAAGATAACGATAACGTTCAAATTAAAGTTCTAGTTGATAAAGAGAAAGTGGCAAGGCTTATTGGCAAATCCGGCAGACTTGCAAAGTCCATAAGGACCATAGTCAAGGCAGCTGCTCAAAACTCTGATAAGCGTTACGATTTATACATCGAAGAAAGATAATGCTAAAAATCGGTAAAGCAATTAGAGCACACGGAATAAGGGGAGATATTAAAGTTTTTTATGGGCTTGAACAATCTGAATTCAAGTCCATAAAGGCTGTAATAATTAATTCCCAAAAATACCAAGTTGAAAAAATCAATTTTGGTAATGGCTGTGCTTACGTAAAATTAAAAGGTGTTAATGATAGGGACGTTGCGGATGCTCTTAGGGGTGACGTATTTGTTGATGATGACAAAGTCGGATCGTAGCCAT
>JAZNYA010000200.1:0-11701 GCA_045594145.1 Candidatus Stercoripulliclostridium sp.
AGAATATATATTCTCTTTTAACATTGTTTTTTTGCTTTTTTATTATTGTTTTTAGGTGGGCTATTTATAAGCTGTTTTATCGTTATTATTTCTTATGAATTTTTTATATTGCATTTTCTTTTATATATGCTTTATGCATTGTTATTTTCAAATAATATATTTAAGATGGATTGATTGCATTAATAGTTATTACTTAAAATCACTATTGTATTAGTTATAAACATGCTATAATATCATCATTATATTACTCTTTTATTTAGAGTTTTTACGAAGGAGAAAGCATGGGTAAAATTAGGTTAGAAAGAGCTTTTGTTGCACTTTCTATTTTCCTTTTGGTATTTTGTTTTAGTACTATTTTTAATACTTCATTATTCGCACTGGCTATAAACCAAAATGTTACGACTTCTGAAGAATTATTCAGCATATTAGATAACCTTAAAAACAACGAAATTGATGAAAATACAACTATTATAATCGACTCTGAAAATGCTTTGGATTACAGTGGTTTTGCTCACGTTCCAATCAATTTTTCCAATTCAAATTATAGTGGAAAAGGGTTGTCAGTAATATTCAATACAAGTGTAACTAACGTATACCACAAGACACTTAAAAAGTACATACACGATACCACTCATTATGGTTTATTTTCCAACGTAGACATAGGTTTTATTCCGGTTAGTTATAAAGTAAATTTAGATGCCGGAGAAGGTGTTTTAAGTTCCAATTTAACACACTATACTTTCGGCACTTTAACAACTCTGCCTACAGTCACTGCACCAAGCGGTAAAAACTTTATTAAATGGATAGAAGTTGGTGATGAGAGCAAAACACCTGTAACTCAAATTTCTGAATCAGAGTGGGGAATTAAAAGCTTTGTCGCTGTTTATGAAGATACTGAAAACGGAGAAGACGACTACGCAGCGAATACCTATCAGATAATTTATAGTGACGAACTTAACCTGAACGCTTCTCTTAATACTACTTATACTCCAGGAGAAAATCTAATTCTTCCTAGCTTAGAAAAACCAGGTTTTAATTTTATTGGTTGGCGTACTTCCGGAAATGATATTATAAATTCTATACCATCTTCACTCCCGGATAACTACGTTTCGCAAGATGGTAAAATTTATTTAAACGCAGTTTGGGTGCTTAAAAATTTAAATTTAGTTACCTTAAATAATATAAATAAAATTTATGATGGTGAAGAGAGTAGTATCACACCCGACGTTTCACATCAATTAATTGACGAACTATCTCTTTCTTACGTTTGGTATGTTGCATATACTGAAGACGAAAAATCTTCCCCTAATATATTCTCTGGAGAAAGTAAATTATCATTTTTACTCCCCACTTCCGCTTATTATAAAGTTTGCATAAAAGCTACTCACGTAGCAAGTGGAATAGAAAGTAATTCTCTAGAAAGCGAGTGGATTGAAGTTAACATATCTCCTAAAGAAATATCTTTAAATAAGCTTTCTTCTACTACAATTTCCAAAATATACGATGGAACAAAAGAAGTAAATTGTGAACTAAAATCCGGAATTGACTTTATTGTTGACGGCATTATTTCAAACGACGACGTTAATATCAACTATGAATATGAAAGTAAAGATGCAGGTAACGCTAAGGTTATTTTAACAGCCACTCTTAATAATTCTAATTACGTTTTTAGCGGTGATAACTCCATTGAATTTGATGGAATAATAGAAAAGAGAGAAATTATACCTAAGAAAGTTTCAACTCCCAAGATAACCAAGGTTTATGATGGCACAAGAAACGTAAATTATAATTTTACTCTTAACGTTGATTACGTTTTAGAAAATTCTCTTCCTAATGAAGAAATAACGGCTAAAACATATTCTCAATACGTCTCTTTTAACGTTAACGCTAGTGGAGTAACACTGCTTTTTGATAGTCTTATTTTTAGCGAATCTGCATTATCTGAAAACTATTCCTTTAAAAACAGCTATTACGACCTATATTTTAATGCAGATATCACTCCTTTTGTTATTAATTTAGGCGATATTAATTTTAACAAAATATATGGTGACGAAGATAATTTATCAAGGGTTATTTCTACCGGAATAAGTAATGAAAATCTAAACGTGGAATACCTTAGAGAAAGTGGAGAAATCGTTGGTAGATATGCAATTACCGGTGTTAAAAACGTTAGTGCGAACCCAAATTATTTAGTAAATTTTGTTGGTAGCGGTTTTCTTATAATTGATAAAAGGATTCCTTCTTTATCTTTTCCTACTTTTAAAGAAATAGATTATAATCCTTCAAATACTCTTCTTTCTTTGGAGCTTGAAAATAATGATTTTACTTTCGATAACGGTTCATACAAACACAATTTAGGCGTATTTACTTGGGATAATGTTTCTTTGGTTCCTTCTGTAAATAATGCGTTAGGGTATTCTTTAACGTTCACGCCGAATGATATAATAAATTACGATTATTCTTCTTTTGATGGATATAACTCTAATAACAATACCATAACGAGAAAAGTAATTCTTTCCGTTTTGCCTATAAATCCGGTTTCTACTCCCATAGATGAAAGTTTCTTAGTTGCAATAGGAAGAAGATTTTCTTCCATCACTCTTCCTAACGGTTGGAGCATTAATGAAGACGTAATACCTTCTTCTTCAATAATTTACGGTTCAGTTGGGGAAAGTAAAACTTTTGTTAATGCTCTTATTTACGACCACGATGGTACAGCTAATTATAACAAGATATATAAAGACCTTAATATAAATCTGATTCTTCCTGAAATTATATATTCATTAAATAGTCAAACAATAAGTTCAGGTAGCCAAACTGAAGTTATAATTACCCCAAACAATACTTCTTGTGTTAAAATTAAACTTGAGAATCCATTTGTAAAAGAAGGATATACAGTTGATTATTGGAAGATTGGTAACGATATTACTCTTTCTACCAGCGATAGTCAAATTAGTGAAGGAAGCATATATAATCTCACTGATGAATCTCTAATTGCTAATGAAATCACAATAAGTATAACCTTAAAAGCTAGAAATGATATTAAAGTAACCTTCCGTCATTACTATGAAAATTCAGCTTCTTCTTTTAGTGAAAATTACGATTTATTGGTTGAAAGAAATAATGGTACGGCAGATGCTATATACAATATTTCCGATATCGACTTAATAGAAGAAGATGGATTCTATTTTGCTTACGCCAAACTTTTAAATAGTGATGCGAATATAGAAACCTTTGTTGTTTCTCCGTCCGGAAATAGCGTAGTAAATTTATACTATAAGCGAAAGAACGTAAAAGTAAATTACATTGACACTTTCTACTCTCATCTTAATCCGGAAGGCACTCTACCTAGCGAAAAGACCGTTTTATTCGGTATTCCTTTTACTCTAGACCTTCCTTCTAATTATCAATTATATGGTTATTCTTTTATTGGATACACCGATGGTATTACGTATGAAGACGAAGAATTAAAAGTTTTCACTCAAGACTCCTACGTCATAAATAACTACGTTGAAAATATTACTTTTAACGTTGTGTTCCGTCCTAACGATAACACGATAGAAATAGATAAAAATTTAGGGCTTCAAAATATGACCGTTTGCTTTGGTGAAAAGGTAATTCTTCCTACGGAACCTACGATTATCCCGGAAGGAAAACGCTTTACAGGTTGGATGATAGACGGCGTTGTTTATATGGGTGGAACAGAATTTACAATGCCTAATAAGAACGTAAAACTTGAAGCCTTGTTTGAAGAAATACCGCTAGAACAAAATAGTACTAATGAAGAAGACAAAGAAGTCGATTTAGGCTTGATTATAGGCTCATCCGTGGGTTCTGTCGTCGCTCTTGCAGGAATTGTTGTAGCTATTGTTTTCGTCATTAAAAAGAGACGTAAAAAGGTCACCGATAACGACGATGCTACGATAATAAATTTATAAATATAAAACGTAATTTAAAAGCCCACCTAAATTGGTGGGCTTTCTTTTATTGTTATCTCGTTATTAACCAAGCATGCGGATAGGAAGAACCATATATAAGAACTTGTCTCCTTCTTTAGGAACTATGATAGTAGGGGAAGTAGCTCCGCTAAACTTAAAGTCGATGAAGTCTTCCTTTATCTTACTAAGAGCATCGGAAAGGAAACGAGAATTGAAAGCTATATCTAGGTCTTTTCCTTCTAGAGCACAGTTTACGGTTTCTCTTATCTTACTGATATCTGAGTTGGAATTAATTTCCATAACGTTACCGGAAATGGAAAGTTTTAGGTAGTTGTGCTTTTGCTTTTTAGCAACTAGAGAAGCTCTATCTAGACCACTTATAAACTTATCCTTTTCTATGGTTACGTGAGTAGTAAAAGTAGTGGGAATTAGCTTTTTATAGTCGATATAATCACCATCGATAAGTCTGGTTGTAATGATAGTATTTCCTAAGTCGAAAAGAACTATGTTCTTTTGCATGGTAACTTTAACTATTTTGTCACCTTCTTCCAGTATCTTGGAAATTTCTGAAAGCGTCTTACCGGGAATTATGATTTTATATTCGCCCTTAGAAGAATCTACAACTTCACATTTTGCATAACCAAGTCTGTAACCATCAAGAGCTACAGCTGTAAGGTTTTCTGCTTCTAGGTCAAGAAGTATACCCTTAAGGATAGGACGATTGTCGTCTTGAGCTACACAGTAGCTTATGGAATCGATAGCTTCTTTTAGGTCGCCTTCTTTAACTTTGAAGAAAACTTCATCGGAAACCTTTCTGATTTCGGGATACGTATCTTCTTCAAGGCATTGAATTTCAGTTTCGTTGTCGCCGTACTTAATGGAAAGAGAATTGCCTAATTTTTCTAGTTCGATTTCTTCTAAGTAAGTAAGCTTCTTTACGAATTCGTTTAAGAATTTACCGTTAACTACACATTCGCCTTCAATCTTAACGGTTGCCTTAATTTTAGTTTCGATAAAAAGTTCCAAGTCCGTTGCGGAAATGGTAACTACGTCGCCTTCAACAGAAAGTTTAATGCCTTCCAAAATCGGAATATTAGGCTTAGCTGAAATAGCCTTAGAAACGGTTGAAGTAGCGTTTGAAAATTCTTCGGTATTGCAAATAAATTTCATATTTGTCTCCTTATTTAATTAAGAATAGGAATAGTAATAATAATAAGCTCGGTTGATATGTGGATAAGTGGGCGACTTAGGCGATTTTGACAAAATTTGGTGAAAAAATCAAGCCAAAATCAATATTTCATATGTGGATAAAATGTTAGTTCCTGTAAAGGTGTAATCCACACTTTAAAAAGTTGTCCACCTAGTCCTTTAACATATTCTTTATGTCTTCTACTGCACGTTTAGTTTGCGGGTTGCCTTCTTGGAGTTGAGTGCTGATTTTATCACGTGCGTGTATTATAGTTGTATGGTCTCTTCCGCCGAATAATTGACCTATTGAAACTAGCGGAATTGCAAGCATATCGGTGATTAGATATATTGCAATCATACGTGCTTCCGCAAGGTCTTTGGTCTTCTTTTTACCAATGATATCCGGTTTACTAATCTTAAAGTAATTGCAAGTTGCATTAATGATATCTTGGCTATCTATTACGCCTTGTTTTTTCGTTGAAGTATGACTCATTGCTTCCTTTGCTATTTCTAGGTCTGGACTGGGCATACCTTTTAGTTTTGCATAGAATACGACTCTACTCAAATTGCCTTCCAATTCTCTTATGTTGGAATCGCATTTTTCTGCAATGTAGTATATTACGTCGTCACTAACTGCGATTTTTTCGAACATCATCTTTTTACGGATGATAGCAATTCTCATATCTAAATTAGGAGCACCTACGTCTGCTATAAGACCAGCTTCAAAACGAGAGCGTAAGCGGTCTTCCAAAGTTTCTATTTCTTTGGGCGGACGGTCTGACGTCAAAACTATTTGTTTGCCGTTTTGATATAAATCGTTAAAGATATGGAATATGGCTTCTTGTAGACCGGTACGTTTTTTTAGGAATTGAATATCATCAATCATAAGGACGTCTACGTTACGATATTTGGTACGGAATGACGCCATTTGGTTTGCTGCAAGAGAACTTACGAAGTCGTTAATTAGTTGTTCGGAAGTGGTATAAAGAACCTTTAGTTCCGGCATATTATCGGCTATATAGTTGCCGATAGAGTGTAGTAGGTGAGTTTTACCAAGACCTACTCCGCCATAGATAAACAAAGGATTAAATCCTAGGTAAGTGGTATTCGAAACACCGGGAGATTGAGCAACGTTTAACGCAGCGTGATAAGCAAGGTTATTGGAATCACCGATAACAAAGTTATCGAAGGTATAACGAGAAATAAATTGTTGCTTTGTGCTTAGTTGCGGTTTTTCCTTGGTAATTTCGGAATATTCTTTAATTTCTTCTGCATAAAGGTCTTTTTCTTGCTCGATAATAACGGTAATATCGGTAATCATAGAGCCGATTTTGGTTAGAGCTTCGCAAATAGCTTCTTTATAATTTTTGTTAACCGTTATTTTGTTGTTTGAAGACGGAGCAAGAAGTACGAGAGAATTATCCTTGACGCAAAGGGGCATCAAAGAATCAATCCAAACGGAATAAGAAACGGCGTTTATGCCTTGAATTCCTATAATCGTACTACAAACTTCTTTCCATAAATTTTTAATATCTAACATAGTGTATATATTATACCATAGTTAATATAATATTTCAAGGGAAAAGAAAAAGTTAAAGCTTAGTAAGCGAACCATTATTCAAAATATATGAATTTCCACCGGAAGACAGGGACTTTACCGGAACGCCGTCTTCAAAAACGATAGCACTATTATTTTCTACCGCATAAGCGATAGGATATTCTTTTGCAATATCATTAAATTCAGGGCGGTTATCGTAATGCGGACTCATAATTCCTTTTATTAAACCGAGTCCTTTTTCGACTTTATAAGGAGTATCTTCTGCTGAATCGGTATACATTTCTTCAAACCAACAAATAGCACCTGCGGAAAGACCGGCAATTATAACTCCACGATTATAGGCGTCCAAAAGCATATCTAAAAATCCGGTTTTACGCCAAGTTTCCAGCATAAAAAGGGTGTTACCGCCACCTATATATATCAAGTCTGCATTGTCTAACTTACCTTGGATTTTTTCCATAGGTATATCTTTTTTAGTCAGTAGGGCAAGGTCTGCTTTAATGTCGAAATGGGAAGTATACGTTTTTCTAAACGAATTAAAATAGGGGAGAGAATCGTGAGAAGCAGTCCCAACAAAAACCGAGACTGCTCTTTTTTCTCCTGCGTGAGCTTTTGCCATCAATGCAATTTGCTCATCTATTTTTAGAGTATCTTTGTGACGGATTTCTCCGCCACCAATACAAACTAAAGTTTTTTTCATTATTTTCCTGTCGTTTCTACGAATACGTCGTCGTAAGTGTTAAGAGTGGAACCGCCTTCTATTATTTTAAAGCTTTTTCCTATGAGCTTTCTAAGCTCTTCCGTAGGTAATGATGCACTAAACGCTATCTTTTCGCAATCGGTTAAGCCTTCGCCTTCGTAGTCTCTAAGGATTGAAGATAAATAGTATTCTCTTACGCCGTTATGTTGACCACCGGTATTAGCGGTAAAATAGGGCTCCATTAGTATGAATACGCTAATTTCTTTTATCGTCTTCTTTATATCGGGATGATAGAAAGCAAGAAGAGCACTAGCGGAATAGGAAACAAATTCTATTACTATATCGTTTGCTGCAATGTCTTTTAGGCACTCTAAAGAAGCAAATCCGGGACCGCCAACAATTTTTTTACCACTCCATCTGATAGTTAAATCGGTTTCTCCGCCGTAAACATATTCTTTTCCATGGGGAAGAGAAATGCCGTAGAAAGTATCTTCTTGTACTATTCTATCGGGAAGTTGGTTGGGGTCTAGTTGTCCTACGGAAGCAAGTTCTGTCAAAAGGAAGGTACCGCCGTTTACAACTTGGCCACCCATAGAGTGAGCTGCAAATCTAATTTCTTTGTCACCGAAAGTATCGGGAAGCATTTTCATTGCTCTAATGTAATCTGCTGCAAAATGTTCGGTTACGGTATAAGGAGAAACGTCTTCATCAAAAGTACCATCGGTCTTTTGGTATCTCATCCCCGTAGGACCATCAACCGCCCACATTTTTTCTTCAATCATGTAATAGTTGGTTTCTTCTGCTGCAAATTTTTGATAGCTATACATGCCTACGTTATAGCCTTTATCAAACCAGAACTTAAAGTATTGTACGGGATAAGAATATCCTAATTCTTCTTCACTTGCGTTAGTGGGGGGTGCCCAATACATTTCTTCCATATACCAACCTTCAACAAGCATACCGTGAATATTAACGATAGTGGGTTTATTTGGGTCTACGAGAGCGGCACCTTCAGGAGTGGATGCATCTACTTTAACGTACATATTTTGAGTTTCATCCCACTTAAGCCAAAACAAACCTTGATTTTTTAGGAGCGGATATTTTTCATAGTCGAATTTTACTTCTTCCGCATAATCTACGTATTCAAAGTTTTCCGGGTATAGAGATTCGTCTGCAACTCTTTTTTTATCCCATGCAAACTTAAAATCATCTTCTTTTTCGCCGTTAAAAGCATTGATTGCTATAGCTCCGCCGACGCCGAAAGAAATTGCTAACAAAAGAACGACTATGGTTAAAGTAAATCTTTTCATAATATGCTCCACAAATAAGATATACTTTAGTATAGCACTAAAGTACTGTATCGTCAATAAGGGAAAAGGAGAGCTAAAGAGAAAAAATCTACTATTGACTTATATAAAGCAAATATATTATAATAATTTATAATGCGTACGTATCGCTAAAAAAGAAAAAAACAATCGTGGAGGTTGAAATGGATAAATACGTAGAAATACTAAATTCTCTAACGTTAGAAGAAAAAGCATCTCTTTGCTCAGGTGAAACTTTTTGGTTGACCAAAGCAATAGAAGAAAAGGGTGTTCCTTCAGTTTGGATGAGTGACGGCCCGCACGGACTTCGTAAAGAAAAAGCATCTGCCGGTACTAATATAATGAAGCCCGCAGAAACAGCAACTTGCTTCCCAACCGCAGTTACCACCGGTTCAAGCTGGGACGTAGAACTTCTTGAAGAAGTAGGTAACGCTATTGCAGAAGAAGCAAAATGTTTGGGTGTAACCACCGTATTGGGACCTGGAATCAATATGAAAAGAAGTCCCCTTTGCGGAAGAAACTTCGAATATTTCACAGAAGACCCCTTCCTAGCAGGAAAACTAGGTGCAAGTTTTGTTCACGGCGTACAAAAGAACGGCATCGGCGTAAGTGTAAAGCACTACTGTGCAAATAACCAAGAACACGACCGTATGAGCATCGATACCATAGTTGATGAAAGAGCACTTAGAGAAATATATTTATCCGCTTTTGAATACATAGTAAAGAAAGAACAACCCACTACCATTATGAGTTCATATAACCGTGTTAACGGAACTTATATGGCAGAAAATAAGCGTCTGCTTACCGACGTTCTCCGTAACGAATGGGGATTTAAAGGTATAGTAGTTTCCGACTGGGGTGCAATTAACGATAGAGTAGAAGGCATAAAAGCAGGTAACGACCTGGAAATGCCAGGCAATAAGGGTATGAACGATAGAAAGATAATCAAGGCTGTTAAAGCCGGTACTCTTTCAATGGAAGAATTGGATGCTTGCGTACTTCGTCTTATCAAGTTCGCAATCGAATGTAAACCCAACGAAACCTTTGGTGAAATCGATTTTGAAACCCACCATAAACTCGCAAGAAAGGCTGCCGCAAATGGTGCAGTTCTAATGAAGAACGACGGAGCACTACCGCTAAGCGGAAATGAAAACATTGCAGTAATAGGTAAACTTGCAGAAAACCTTCGTTATCAAGGTGCAGGTTCAAGCCATATCAACTGCCCCAAGACCGTATCTTTCATAGAAGCTCTTGATACAGACGGCAAAAAGTATGAATATGCAAAGGGTTACTCACTAAAAGGTGACGGTTATGATGAAAAACTCATCAACGAAGCAGTTAACGTAGCAAAGGGTAAGGATGCGGTTATCGTATTCGTAGGACTTACCGATGCTTATGAAAGTGAAGGCTTTGATAGAAGACATATGGAAATGCCTTCAAGCCACGTTACCTTGATTAATGAAATACTAAAAGTTAACGAAAACGTAATAGTAGTTCTTTCCGGCGGTTCACCAGTTGTGATAGGAGATTGGGCAGAAAAGGTAAAGAGTATTCTTAATATGTACCTAACCGGACAAGCAGGCGGAGAAGCAACCCTAGACCTTATCTATGGTGCAGTTAACCCCAGTGGTAAACTTGCAGAAACCTATCCCATCGCAAACGAAGACGCAATCGAAAGTGCATATTACCAAATGGGACCACGTTCCGTTGAACACCGTGAATCTATATTCATCGGTTATCGTTACTTCGATACCGCAAAGAAAGAAGTACGTTTCCCCTTCGGTCATGGTCTAAGCTATACCAAGTTTGAATACAGCGATATTAAACTTTCCAGTGATGCTATTACGGAAGGTGAAGATTTAGTAGTATCCTTCAAGGTTAAAAACGTTGGCGAAAGAGATGGAGCAGAAGTAGCACAACTTTACGTTTCGGCTCCCGAATCCAATATTTATAAGGCCCAAAAGGAACTAAAAGGTTTCAGTAAGGTATTCCTAAAAGCAGGTGAAGAAAAGGAAGTTTCCATAGTACTTGATGCTCGTGCATACGCATACTACAATGTAAATATTAATGATTGGCACGTAGAAAGTGGTGTATATAAGATTCTAGTAGGTGCATCTTCAAGAGATATTAAACTAGAAAGCGTTGTTAACGTAACTAGTGCAAAACCCGAAGTAGTTGCTCCGAGTTATAAAGAAGTTGCTCCCGTATACTACGACCTAGAAAACGCAACCGAAATTAAGGAAGAAGAATTCGTAGCAGTATATGGTGCAGAACTTCCCGGTAACGCTCCCTTTGAAAAAGGCAAGTTCACCATCAATAACACCATTTCTCACCTTCGTGCAAGCAAGTTTGGTAACGGACTATATACCTTGCTCGTAAATGCAGCAAAGCTTGTAGCAATAGGTTCTGAAAACCCCGAAATGATTACTCAATCCGTAAAAGACTTACCGCTCCGTGCTTTCTCCGGATGGACCGGTGGTATAATTTCTCCCTATTCTGTAGAAGGTATCTTAGACCTATGTAACGGTGTAAAAGGTGGATGGGGAAAGATATTTGGTGGATTCTTACCTAAAAACAAGTAAAAACACGCTATTTTAGCGACCTTCATCACAAACTATAAAATCTCCACTCGGTCGTTTACCTTTAAGTAAAGTCCCGTCGTGGAGATTTTTTGTTTGCTTGTATCTCATCTAAACTAGCGTGTTTTTAAGAAGCTCCTAAGTTACAAAAGTAAGAATACCACGCATTTTAGCGAAATACGTCACAAAATAAAAACTCCCTGCAGGTCACGTACGAAATAGTACGCTCCCATTGGAGTGTGTACTAAAGGACAGTTTTTACCTACCGGCAGAAAGAGAATAGATTGTCTTTCAGCGTAGCGAATCATCTCCAGAAAGGGAGAGTAAGAATCTGCAAGGTTCGAATATTGTAAGGGTTCCTAACAAAAGAAGCTATAGAGTGAGTAGTATTATCTATAGCTTTTTTATTGTTG
>JAZNYA010000201.1:0-6716 GCA_045594145.1 Candidatus Stercoripulliclostridium sp.
CAGAATGCTGGGAAGCTCTCGAAATTGCCCAAAGTGATACCTTCGTAAGAGAAAAAGAAGGACAACTACAAGCTAGAGTAGAGCAAGGCGGCGGAAACTTCTCCGGTGGTCAAAAGCAACGTCTTGCAATTGCTCGTGCAATTATTCGTAAGCCGGAAGTTCTCATCTTTGACGATAGCTTCTCCGCTCTAGACTTTAGAACGGACAAGAATTTGCGTCAAGCATTAAAGAAGATTACCGGCAACAGTGCAACCATCATAGTCGCCCAACGTATAGGTACTATAATGGATGCAGACAATATCATCGTTCTCGATGCAGGTAAGATAGTAGGACAAGGCACTCACGATTACCTAATCCACAACTGTGACGTTTACCGTGATATTGCACTTTCACAAATGAGCGAGGAGGAACTTGGTCTATGAGCGAATTCGAAAACGTAAGTTCCAACCAACAACCCCAACAACAAGGTCTTGATTTAGGTCGTGCACTCGGTGTGGGCGGTCCGGAAATCAAAGAAGTTGATAAAGCGGAAAACTTTAAGGCTACGGTAGTACGTCTCATAAAATATCTAAAACCGCAATATCCGATGCTTATCGCTATGATTTTGATTGCAGCGATAGGTGCATGGTTTGCAATTTGGGTTCCCGATATTATGAAGAAAGTTACCAACGCCCTAGTTGATAGCATCCAATACTTTGTTGATATCAGACGTCCCCCGGAAGGTAACGGTCAGCTTTATACCTACATTGCACCTGTTCTTTGGACTTGTGCAGTATTGTACGTATTGAACGCTTTGTTCCAATTTACTTCCGGTCTAATCGCTGCATCAATGAGCCAAAGAGTAGTTAGAAGGATGCGTACCGACGTTAAGCTAAAGCTAGACAAGGTACCGCTTTCATACTTTGACGGTACACCGCTAGGCGACGTACTTTCTCGTTTTACCATTGATATCGAAATGATATCGCTAACTTTGCAAGACTCCATTAACCAAATTATAACGGGCGTTATGACGGTTACGGGCGTTTTCGTAATGATGGTTAGAATAGACTGGTTGCTTGCTATTATTGCTCTAGTAAGCTTGCCGGTACTCTTAGTAGTATCCAGCTTAATCGTTAAGCGTTCGCAAGTAGAATTTGCTCGCCAACAAAAATGCATCGGTCAACTTAACGGACACATTGAAGAAATGTATACGGGACATAGGGTAATAAAACTCTATGGTCACGAAGAAGAAAGTATTTTGACCTATGAGCAAATAAACAAGGAATTAAAGAAGGCGACCAGACGCTCCCAATTCCTAGCAGGCGTAATACTACCGAGTATTAAGTTCATAGATAACCTTGTTTACGTAGGAATCTGTGTAGGCGGTGGTATAAGAGCTGGTACGGGACTTGTTACGATAGGTGACATACAAGCATTGCTTTCATACACGAGACAGTTTGCACAACCAATAGAAAATATTTCTAATATTGCTAATACTATACAATCTTCCATCGCTGCAGCGGAAAGAGTATTCCAAGTTTTCGACTTGAAAGAAATGACGGCAGAAGGCTCCAGAAAGATTTCCGTTGAAGAGTGCGTGGGTACCGTAGATATTGAGCACGTTGCCTTTAGTTATACTAGAGAAAAACCGCTTATTACCGACCTAAGCTTGCACGTTAATGCCGGGGATAGCATAGCAATAGTAGGACCTACGGGTGCAGGTAAAACTACGCTTGTAAACCTTCTAATGAGATTCTATGATATCGATTCCGGACGTATCCTAATAGACGGCGTAGACATCAATGAATACAGCCGTAACGACCTAAGAAGCCTTTATGGTATGGTTCTACAAGATACTTGGTTGTTCAATGGTACGGTTGCCGAAAATATCGCTTATGGTAACCCTAACGCCACGAGAGAAGAAATAATTCAAGCGGCAAAAGAAGCCTATGCGGACCAATTTATTCAAACGATGGAACATGGCTACGATACCATATTGAAGGAAGATGCAGCTAACATAAGTGCCGGTCAAAAGCAACTTCTTACTATCGCCAGAGCAATCTTGAAGAAGCCGAGAATTATCATACTAGACGAAGCAACGAGCTCTGTTGATACTCGTACCGAAAAATATATACAAAGTGCGATGCTTGCAATGACGGAAGGAAAGACCAACTTCGTTATAGCACACCGCTTATCTACCATCAAGCATGCTCAAGTAATATTGGTTATGAACCACGGCGACGTTGTAGAGCAAGGTAACCACGAAACGCTAATGGCGAAGAAGGGCTTCTACTACGAACTCTATAACTCTCAGTTTGCAGGTTTCACCGACGATAACAAGGACGACGATACTGCAGCTGGAGCCAAATTTATACAATCATAAAAGTGGCGGAGCGTTTTGCTCCGCTTTTCTTTTAGTCGCTCTCTTAAAGACCATTTATATCATAATATAAATGTTAAAGCATTTCATTTGCTTATAAATTTTGCGTATGATATAATGTCAATATCATTTAGATACATTGGAGAAAGTTATGCCCACATTTTTTAGTGAAGTTTTTGACGACGCATCACCCGTTGCTCCTTTGGGACTAATAGTTTTAGAAGGTGCAAAAGACCTAGGCAAAAAGGTCGACGATTATCTAGTCGAGTGGTACAACAAAGACGTAGGTAACCGCAACCCCAGATTCAAGAAAAAATCTTTTATAGTTGATTCCGTTTGCCCCCGTTTTACGTCCGGCGATGGTAAAGGTATGATTAACGACTCCGTTCGTGGCGACGACCTTTATATTATTTGCGACGTTGGCAACTACACTTGTACCTATACTTTGTTCGGTCAAGAAAACCACATGTCTCCTGACGACCACTATGCAGACCTTAAGCGTATTATTGCAGCAGCTGGCGGTAAGGCAGAAAGAATTACCGTAGTTATGCCCATGCTTTATGGTGGCAGACAACATCGTCGTAATGGTAGAGAATCTCTTGACGGTGCTCAAATGTTACAAGAACTTTATGAAATGGGCGTAAAAGACGTTATTACCTTTGATGCTCATGACCCCAGAATCCAAAACGCAGTTCCGCTAATGGGCTTTGATAACTTCTTGCCCACCTACCAAATCATGAAGGCTCTTCTTGCAAGCTTCCCCAATATTAACCTTGATAAAGACCACTTTATGATAGTTTCTCCCGATGAAGGTGCTATGAACCGTAACGTTTATTATGCATCTGTTCTCGGCGTAGATTTGGGTATGTTCTATAAGCGTCGTGACTACACTAAAGTTATAAATGGTAAGAACCCCATTGTTGCTCACGAATACATAGGTACTGACGTTAAGGGTAAGGATATCCTTGTTGCAGACGATATTATCGCAACCGGTGATTCTGTTCTACGTCTTTGCAAAGAACTAAAAGAAAAGGGCTGTGGCAAAATCTTCCTAACCGCAACCTATGGTCTATTTACCGAAGGCTTTGCTAAGTTCGATAAGGCATATGAAGAAGGACTCTTTACCGCAGTTCTTTCCACCAACCTTACCTACAACCGTCCCGAACTTCTTGCCAGACCTTGGTACGTAGGAGCAGACCTTTCCAAGTTCATAGCATACATCATTTCCAGCTGTAACCAAAATAAATCCGTAACTCCTTTGATGAGCAGTGCGGATAGAATCCACGAACTTCTTGGAAAATAAGGTATTGAAAAACACCTAAGAATCATATATAATAATAAAAGATGAACGGCAGACTAAAAATTACTACCGAAAAAGGCGAAATTTACTTCTATACGATATGTGAGTATGCGTATACTAAGAATCATACGGCACAAATTAAATTCGTATATGAAAGTGATTTTCGTAAATATAATATGGTAGTAGCCGTTAATAAAGATAAACTGGCACTCAGCATATCGTCCACAGACGAAAGCGGAGAAGCAGAAAACACTTTTAACGTAATGACTCTAATGGATGGTGTGTCTACGAGACATACCACCGTAGAGTTGGAGTATTTCAAATTCGTCTTCTCGCCCGATAACGCATTTGTTAATTACGGCAAAGATTTTGCAGAAATCATATTATCTTGTTCCTATTCCACCCTTACGCAAAATCCACGTGCAACGGCGATGAATATTTCTGTTAAAATTCCTAACGAATAAGGAGCATATATGAAAATTGAATGGCTAGGACATAGTTCTTTTAAGCTAACCGAAAGCACTGGTACCACCATAGTAACCGACCCCTATGAAGAAGACCGTGTTGGAGTAAAATTCCCGTCTGTTACGGCAGAAGTAGTTACGGTTAGCCACGACCACTTCGACCATAACTGCGTTAAAGCAGTAAACGGAGTAACAACCATTATAGACGGAGCCGGATTCCATGACCTTGACGGCGTAGAAATTTATGGATTCAAGAGCTATCATGATGAGAAAAAGGGTGCTCTCCGTGGCAAAAATATCGTTTTCCGTTATAGGATGGACGGCGTAGAAATTTGTCACTTGGGTGATATTGGCGAACCGCTTAGCCCCATGCTTGCAGAACTCATAGGCTCAATTAATATTTTGCTAATACCGGTTGGTGGAAAATATACGATTGATGCAGAACAAGCCAAGGAATACGTAGATTTGCTTATGCCCGACGTCGTAATCCCCATGCACTATATGTGCGACGGATACGTTACCCAATTCGATGACCTAGACGACTTTTTGGATTTGTTTGAAAAAAAGGATATTGAATACGCCGAAGGCACGGAAATAGAATTTGACAGAACCGATTTTGATGGGGAAAGAACGAGAGTTATAATTCCCAAGAAAGTACAATAATCAATTTAATTTTGTAAATAATTTGCCCCTGCGTTTTGCAGGGGCGGAATAAATACATTTTTTAGGAGACCTTTTATGAAAATTGAATACACCGCAAAACAGTTGGATGATTTTTCCATTTTTGCACTCCGTGATTTAGCGAGAGACTGCGGTCACAAAAGCCCTACGAACAAGAAAAAGGGCGAATTGATTGAGTTTATTTTAGGACTTAAAGGTTCAGAAATCTCCAAAGATGCAGAACCTGAAACCAAAAAACGTCGTGGCCGTCCGCCAAAGAAAAACGTTCCGCAAATGGAAGCAGTAGCAGAACTTAATCAAGAAGAAAAGAAAGAAGATAAAAAAGAAGAAAACAACGTTAAGTCGGAAGCTAAACAAACAAGCGGAAGATTTAATTTGGTAAATCAACAAAATAAAAAAGAAGAAGAAAATAAAGAAAAAGCACCGGAAATTCCGGAAGTAATGGAAATTCGTGAAGGTGTTTTGGAAGTTTGTCCCGATGGTTACGGCTTCTTGAGAGCTAATAACTATGAACAAGGCGAATGGGATGCATATATTGCAGCACCTAAAATTCGTAAGAGTGGTCTAAGAAAGGGCGATTACGTCAAGGCATACGTCAAAAAGGTCGCAGAAAATAGACCTATGAGCGTGCAAGAAATCATAAGCGTAAACGAAGACGACCCCAATAAAGCACTCAATAGACCTATTTTTGAAAACTTGGTTCCCGTTTATCCCGATGAAAGATATAAGCTGGAGCTTGCCACCAGCAAAAAAGATTTTGCAATTAGAGCAATAGACCTTGTAGCTCCAATAGGAAAAGGTCAACGTGCTATGATAGTTAGCCCCCCAAAAGCCGGTAAGACGACGCTCCTAAAGAAAATAGCCAACTCTATTTCTGCAAACTATCCCAATTCACACTTAATGGTGCTACTCGTTGATGAACGCCCCGAAGAAGTTACGGATATGAAGCGTTCAATAAAGGGAGAAGTAATCTTTAGTACATTTGATGAAATGCCCGAGCATCACACCAAAGCAAGCGAAATGGTGCTAGAAAGAGCAAAACGCTTGGTAGAACTTGGCAAGGACGTAGTAATTTTGATGGACTCTCTCACCAGACTTGCTCGTGCCTATAACTTGGTAATTACTCCTACCGGCAAGACCTTGTCCGGTGGTATCGACCCGGGTTCATTGTATCTTCCCAAGAAATTCTTTGGAGCAGCTCGTAACATAGAAAACGGCGGTTCTCTTACCATTATTGCAACGGCACTTGTAGACACCGGTTCACGTATGGACGACGTCATTTATGAAGAGTTCAAGGGAACGGGTAATATGGAAATACATCTTGATAGAAAGCTTTCCGAAAAACGCATATTCCCCGCAATCGACCTTGCAAGAAGTGGAACGAGAAGGGAAGAAATGCTACTTTCCGAGCAAGAGCTTCTTGGTATTTTTGCAGTACGTAAAATGCTTAGCGTTGGTGACGTACAAGAGTCTACGGAAAAGCTCATTTCCATGATGATGGGAACGGATACAAACAAAGAATTCATCCAAACTTTAACCCTGCAAATGAAGGAATTACAAAAGAAAGGATATAACTTTGTTTAATGTTGATAGGGTACCGTAAACTAGGAAAAGGAAGCCCAAACTGCACAAAAAGAAAAAAGACCGTTTTATTATAACGGTCTTTATTATTGCATTAAAAAAGGAACTCATATGAGTTCCTTTTAGTTTTTTGTACTTAATTAGTTGAAAGCCTTGCCGGAGCAACCGAGAACGTTTTGAATCTTGTGCTTTACGATTTCTTTTACACGTTCTCTAGCAGGTCCCAAGTATTGACGGGGGTCGAAGTGGGAAGGATTTTCGTTGAAGTACTTGCGTAGGGTTGCGGTCATAGCCATGCGTAGGTCGGAGTCGATGTTAATCTTGCAAACTG
>JAZNYA010000202.1:0-4152 GCA_045594145.1 Candidatus Stercoripulliclostridium sp.
GATAACTATGAAATCAAAGTCATCCCCGGTGTGCTTAAAGTTGCTAAGCGTAGTCTTAAGATATTCACGCCCACTGCCGGATATTATGAGAAAGAATACGGCGAAGATGCAATTTCATTGGTATATACCAACTTTGCAGGAAGCGATAATGCTAAATCTGTAATGGTATATAGGGATACTAATGGTGATGGAATGGCCGATGAAGAAGTCGCTCTTGAAAATATGATTTGGGAAAGCGAATTCGTTGGTGAAAACAACCCCTTAGACCCCACCTTAAAGGTTAGCGACGAAGTTTACGAAATCACGCACAACCCCGGCGATTATTTCATGAATAATTACACGGTTCAATTTGTTGGCGTATCCGTTCGTGTAATTAAAGCTCCGTTATATTGCACAGTATCCCCCGTAGGCGAAGACGTTCAAGTGCTTTCATCAACCTACATGGATATTCCCGATGTAAGTGCTTATGAGTTTACTTATGAAGGATTCAAGAACAATGAAACGGCAGAAGCATTAATCGGGGATAAACGTCCTACGGTCACCTTCAAGAACGGCGAAAACTTCTTTGATGCAGGTGTTCACACTCTAGGTCAACGTTATTTGGATGTATCTAATATCAATCTCGAAAACTATGAGATTAACGTTAAGGAATTCCAATATCAAGTTAAGGGTAGAAAAGTATACGTCAGCTTAAAAGACGTTGCTCCGTCTATTTCTACGGAAAAAGGAAAGTTTAGCATCAATCCTTATATGGCAGAAATAGTAACCAATAATACTAGCGGTGTTACTAGTGCAACCATCATAAGCGGACAATATGGTTACACCAACTTTGTGTTCAGAATAGAAGGTGAAACTCCTGCAATTAGAGATGCTTTCAATAAGGTAAGCATAGTAAGACGTACCAAAGGAGAGTCGGTATTCAATGAAAGAGAAACAGCTCCAAATACTACTACGCACACCGAGTTCTATAGATATTCCGACTTGTATAAGCATAGTTTAAGCGGTACCGTAGACCATACGACCAATACCGCTACTCTCAAGTTAGGCAATATGTCTATTGGTACTAGCAACTTCGTTCTTGAATATGAAACTTTTGAAGCAACCGTATATAGCTCGATTAATAACGTTGTAGCTTATATCAACCAAAAACTATTAGCAAGTGACCTTGCTCTTTCCGAATCGGAAATCAACCAACTAATTAAGTTCTCAGTTATTAAGAGCTCGCAAGAAGTTGATACCAAGAGCATTGATGAAATGCTTACGAACGGCAAATTAATCGTAGATGGCGTAATACCCGATGCAACCAGCATCAACGCCTTGATGCAATATACGCTAGTAGATACGGATTATAATTATTCCATCAAGAACGAACTTACGGATGAATACTACACCAACTACTATTCCGGAATGTCTGGTGTAAGTGCTCTAATCGTAGAAGATAAACGCATGGAAAACTATAACTATGAAAACGTAGCTACGTGCTCGTTGAACTTGCGTTTCTATCCTGAAAGTACGCCTGTCGTTTATAACCCGACTCTTTCCGATAGCGTAGAGTACAAGAAAGTTTACAGCACGGATTCTATCGTTACCGTAAAGGCTCAAGAAACGCTCTTTAACGCTATGAGACTAGAAGTTAGCATGCGTCCTAATGCTAGCGTAAAAGAACCTAAACTAGAAATCGGATTAAATGCGGACGACACGGATTCCGTAATTAGCCTAATCTTCAATTACGGTACGGCTGACGTTGTAGTAATCAAGGCCAATAAGAACGGAAGAGAAGGTTCGGTAGCCTATAGCTTGAAATATGGCAACCTGTTTGACGGTAACGTACACGATATACGTGCGTACTTAGATAAGGAAAATCTCACGCTTATTGTAAGCGTAGATGGTACTGCAGGTGCAATGTT
This sequence comes from Candidatus Stercoripulliclostridium sp., assembly GCA_045594145.1. Classification (GTDB taxonomy): domain Bacteria; phylum Bacillota; class Clostridia; order Christensenellales; family DTU072; genus Stercoripulliclostridium_A. Next base: position 1,908 of record JAZNYA010000202.1, read on the forward strand.
AGACCTTAGCGGTATCGCCGATGGAGAGAACGCAATCCTAACTTCTCCCGAAGACGTTGTAGAAAGTTCAACTTTAAGCTTGACTCTCGGCGGTACTTGTGTAATTAGGTCACTAACCCTTTCTGAACAAGGTTTGTATGATGGAACCGGTGCACATATAGCACTTCCCATCAGCTATTCCAACGTCATTAAAGTAAAAACCACCCTTGATAGCTTTGAAGCAAAAGTTCCTAACCTTAACACTATGTTCGGCCTAAGGAACGTGAACGACTCTTATACGATAAATCTATTCGTAGACGGCGAACAAGTAGAGTACAATTCGGATGCAACGAGTGTACAACTTAAGTCTGGCTTACACCTAGTCGAAATGGCACTATATAAAGATGGCGTATTAGTCGACCATGATGCAATCTTCCTACGCATAGAAAGAGAAAGCTCTCTAGCATACGTAGATATGATGACGGGACACAATGTAAAAGACCTTGTTCCCGGTGCACAAATGCCTATGTATGCGGTTTCGGAAGACTATGAAGCCCAAGAAGGCGAAGATGCAACGCTTGTTTCTACCGGCGTGATTACTCAATATGGATACACAATATCAAGTATTCGTGACCAAAAAGAAAATACGCCGTACTCATACTTCAATATTAGCTTCAACCTAGAAGCAAGTGCAACGTATGATTCGTTGACCGCTACTGCAAGCTACTTGAGTGGCGATTACGTTACCACAATGCAACTCTTCACGACGGATATGAATATGTTCATAGAAGATGCTATGGCGAGCGGAAGCTCAGTATATCAAGGAGCAGCTCTAAGATTCACACGTAAGCAAACTATGGACGTTGCGTTTGGTAGTGAAAACGATGCTTATACCTATACGCTTGAACTACTCTACTTGGTAAACGACAAGCTTTCCACCACGGTAATTTCAACCGGTACTACGGATAGTGCATATGAAGTCATTGTTTATAAAGATAGAGAAACTTCCTATCATGGAAATAACGGCATCATATTGACTATTAGAAGTTCGGCTTCAAATGAAGTAAAAGTATATGATTTCAGCAGTGGTGCACTCAAAGCCGATAGGGCTCAAATTGCCCCGATGGTATACGGCTTAGGTGATAGAATGACTGTTTATGGTGCAACTATAGAAGAAGTTGGCGTAATCGGTCGTGATTACATCCTGGATGGTCAATATAAGGGCTCTGATGAAGCTGTAACGCTCGGAAAGGATGAGGTCTTGTCATTAATCGATAACGTAGGAAACGCCCTTTATAGTGCTTATGACAACTTGCTATTCAACTTTAACGTTGATGAAACTTATGCAAGCGTAGATGGCGATAAGCTAACCATTAACGTGGCAGAAAGCAAACTAGACGGCAAGGGTAACGGAGTAGTCCTAACTTATGACTTGGCAAATAATTCACTAATATTCAACTTCTACAAGGATGATATTAAGTCTATCGACCAAGTATGGCAACTAGGCGGAAACGTAGCAGGCGAGCATAAACTACAAGTTATCTTCGATAAGAGCCTAACCCAAGCGGATGCAGATACCCACGTAGGTGGAGATAATGCAACCAACTTGTATTATGGTGATACGATGTTAACTGACACCATGGGTAACGTTGTACACTATGCAGGCGTAAGGGTAATAATGGACGGCGAAGAAACTATCTTCTATATGCCCTTGTATGACAGCTTCGGATGCTGGATTTGGGAAGCAGGCACTGCGTATAGTAAATCTAACGAATACTCCGGTGTTTCCGGTCTAACTCAAACTCCTACCTTCTTGCACACCTACAACTATACTTCAGTTATAGCAAACGCAGATGACGTAGTAACAGTAGAAGGATATGCGGTATTAAACGGAGCCAACAACGTATATACCGAAAGCGGTGTAGAAGGAATTCCGGCAATCTAAATAGACCAACCTATTGTGCAAGCAAAAATAAAAAAATGCTTGCACAATGAAGGTTGATGTGCTATACTTAACGAGCAAAATGAATAGGCCTCCATGGTCAAGCGGTCAAGACGTCGCCCTCTCACGGCGGAATCTGGGGTTCGATTCCCCATGGAGGTGCCAATATTAACCCCAATCGAATATTCGGTTGGGGGTAATATTTTGCACATTACACATGGAGTGTGTAAATATATTCCCTAATTCAATCTTTCAAGGACGAAGAGTTTTCCCGTTGGTTATAGCCTTGAGACGTTTGTAAGTTTGGGGAAGAAAATACTTTAA
>JAZNYA010000203.1:0-27582 GCA_045594145.1 Candidatus Stercoripulliclostridium sp.
GGTAGAGCGCGTCCTTGGTAAGGACGAGGTCACGGGTTCAAGTCCCGTCATTAGCTCCACTGAAGAAAAAGTCACCTATTATGGTGACTTTTTTGTTTTAATTACTTTTCTCCTATGCTATAATGGTTTTATCAAAAAATAAAACGTTAGGTGCTCTATGTCAAAACTTTATATTTTACCACTTATTGACGAAACGGCCAAGTCGGATAAAAAACTAAAAAGCAGCTACTATTCCGAGTATCTGGCCCTTCCATATGAAAATAGAATTAGACCGATGTTCTTAAGTGGCATAAAGCATTTCGCAAACGATGAAAAGATTTTGCCTTTAAGCTTTGCTACAAAAATAAAATTTAAAATTAAAATAGACGGCTCGCCCATTAGTTACGATGAACGTGCCGTAATCGTTTTAGACCTTCCTATAGGTACACATACGATAGACTTGGAAGGAAACTTCAAAAAAGAAATATCTGCGAACAGGGTACCAAAAAACTTTAAAGGGGATACCAATCTCCAACTTAACAGCCACAAGGTTATCAGCCTGGAAGATGGTAATAACTTCTTCATCGTTACGTATAAGTTTAAAATAGAATGTGTTAAAATTACGCATCATCACAACGGGCCACACGAACATGTAGGACAAGAAAGATTCATTGATGTTTCCCACTCTTCCGATTTAGTAAATTACGACACCTTCATTAGCAACCTTTATAGATACGGAACCTTTGAAATGGAAGGGATATCCATCCCTACCGCCGACACCGTTAAAGCCAAAAAAGCCCCCGTAATCATCGCCCCGTCCAGAGTTACGGAACCCATCAAAACCAACGCAACTACTATTGCGACCACCGACCAAAAAACAAGCGTCTCGTCAAAACCGCACGCAATGCCTTCATACACCAACGACGAGTATTTCGACGTGCTCGTAAATGGTATTACACAAAAAAACGACAAAAACGAAGTTGCAGGTCCAAAGAAAAAGGAAGAAAAATTTACACCCCTTCAATTCATACGTGACGAAGACCCCAAATACGCAGAGCTATATAAAGACGGCACACTCGCCTACAATACTTCTTCAACCGTTTACGTGCCACGAAGCGTAACCAAATTAAACCCCTATTTTATAAAAGACGACAAAGTGATTAAAACGCTTGTACTCCCCGATGACATAGAAGAAATTTGTGCCAGCGAATTTTGCGGTAGCATGTTAGAAGAATTGGTACTTCCTAAAAACCTTAAGGTTTTTAAACTTTCTTCCATCGCATTTTGCCCTAACCTAAAACGCATTTATATAGACGACTCCAACCCATACTTTACACTCATAGATGACGTTCTATATAAGAAAAACGGAAGTTCATTGGAACTAATATGGTATTCGCCCGCAAAACAAGATGAAGCGTTCTTCGCTCCGTCAAACTGCACCATTATAGGATATTCTTCCGTTTCCAGAAACACTTACTTAAAAAAAGCCATTCTAGAAAACGTTACTATGGTAGATATGTCCGCTTTCGCCGGATGCAAAAAATTAGAAGAAGTGTGTTTTTCCAAATCCTTAAAATTAATCGGTACGTTTGCTTTTGAAGACACGGCTATTAAAACTGCGTCTATCCCGTTTTCAACCAAGATTAATAGTTCAGCATTTCCCAAAACGTGCAAGGTGAAAAGAAAGTTTTCACTCAAATAAATTTTAATATCCAACCATACACGCACGCACACGCTAAATTAAAGCGTGTATTGCTTGCATTTTAACATCAACTTATGTATAATTGAGTGAATATATATTGGAGACAACTATGGATTACTCTAAAGTAATAAGCAAAAAAGCACAAGAAATCGAACCTTCCGGCATAAGAAAGTTCTTTGATATTGCAGCAGACATGGAAGACTGCGTTTCACTCGGCATCGGCGAACCCGATTTTATTACCGCTGCATCGTTTAGTGATGCAGGTATTGCCAGCATTAAAGAAGGTAAGACACAATATACTTCCAACGACGGATTGTTCTCGCTAAGAAAGAATATTTGTAGATACGTTCACATGCTTGGTGGCCCCCTTTATGCTCCCGAAGATGAGACTTTGGTTACCGTAGGTGCATCGGAAGCTATCGATGTCACCTTCAGAGCGTTGCTCGACCCAGGCGATGAAGTTCTCATTCCCGCCCCTTCCTACGTCTCTTATTCTCCCTGCGTAGAGCTTTGCCACGCTATTCCTAAGCCCATAAACTGCAAGGCAGAAAACGAGTTTAAACTAACGGCAAATGAACTTGAAGAAGCCATTACCGAAAAGACAAAAGTGCTCGTTCTTCCTTACCCCAACAATCCTACCGGTGCAATAATGGAAAGAGAATATCTTGAAGCGATTGCCCCCATCATTATCAAGCATAACTTGATTGTTGTAAGTGACGAAGTTTACGGCGAACTTACCTACGGCAACACTACTCACGTATCCATTGCAAACATAGATGGCATGCGTGAACGCACAATACTAATTAGTGGTTTCTCCAAGATATTCGCCATGACCGGCTGGAGAATCGGCTATCTCTGTGCTCCTAAGCAACTTGTAGAAGTAATTAGAAAGATTCACCAATACGTCATTATGTGTGCTCCAACGGCTTCTCAATACGCAGCAACCGCAGCACTTGAACTTAGCTTTAAGAACGGATTCCAAGAAGTAGAAGATATGTGCCGTCAATACAATGAAAGACGTGTATATCTAGTTAAACGTCTTAATGAAATGGGCTTGGATTGCTTTGAACCCAAGGGTGCTTTCTATGCCTTCCCCAGCGTTAAGAAAACCGGCATGACGGGAGAAGAGTTTGCAGAAAAGCTACTCCTTTCTCACAAAGTTGCAGTTGTTCCCGGCATTGCATTTGGCGAAAGCGGAAAGTATCACGTTCGTATTTCCTATGCTTATTCCCTAGATAAAATTAAGGTTGCACTAGATAGAATAGAAGAATTTCTTAAGACCATAAATATGTAATTTGGTATCCCTAATTTAAAAATAAAGAGCCCGATTGGGCTCTTTTTTTGTTTGTATTATCCAATTGTTATTCAACGTCTATCCAACTTGCATCTTGGGGATTTGCTTGGAAAGCGGAAACCATTCTATATTCCTTTTCGGTTATGTAGCCTTGTGCTAAAGCAACCTTAGAAAGAATGGTAAAGCAAGAAAGGGAAGTGTTGTTAACGTTTGCTTCTTTTAATCTTTCGATACCTTTCTTCATTTCATAAGTAAAGATGGAAACGATGCCAAGAACGTCTGCACCGGCTTCACGAAGAGCGTTAACTACTTCGATAGCACTGCCACCGGTAGAAATTAGGTCTTCTACTACGACAACCTTTTTGCCGTTCGGGTCTGCACCTTCTATGCGGTTACCCCTACCGTGTTCTTTGTTACCGCCACGAACGTAGCCCATGGGGAGTTCAAGGATTTCGGAAACGATTGCTGCATGGGGTATGCCTGCGGTAGAAGTTCCCATAACAACTTCTACTTCGGGATATTCTTCTTTAATTACGCTTGCAATGCCATTTTCTATAATCTTTCTGATTTTAGGAACAGAAAGAGTTAAACGGTTGTCGCAATATATGGGACTCTTGATTCCGCTTGCCCAAGTAAAAGGTTCACTGGGACGCAAAAATACGGCTTTGATTGAAAGTAATGCTTCGGCAACGGAAGTTGCAAGTGCTTGTTTATCCATAATTATTCTCCTTTGAATTCTTTGTCACATCTAATGTATGCTTCTCTGGGGTCTTCTGCACCGGTGATGGAGCGACCTACAACGATATAAGTGCTGCCCATTTCTCTTGCTTTTGCAGGGGTGGTAACTCTCTTTTGGTCGTCTACCGAGTCGCCTGCAAGACGGATACCGGGGGTAACGCTCATAAGTCCCAGTTCTTTGATGATAGATGCTTCAAGCGGTGAGCATACAACGCCGTCAAGACCTGCTTTCTTTGCATTAAGTGCATAATGCTTAACAGTGTTTTCCAAACTTTCTTCTATTAGAAGTTCGTTCTTGAGAGTATCTGCATCGGTAGAAGTAAGTTGAGTTACTGCAATAAGCTTGGGCACGTTGCCTTCGCCGGCACCTTCACGGAGACCTTTAAGAGCAGCTGCCATCATCTTTACGCCACCTGCTGCGTGAACATTGGTGATATCTACGCCCAATGCACCAAGATTTCTCATAGCCTTATATACGGTGTTGGGGATATCGTGTAGTTTTAGGTCAAGGAAAATCTTGAATCCCTTTTCTTTGAGTTCCCTTACCATAGGAGCACCTTCTTTGTAGTAGAGCTCCATGCCTACTTTAAGATAAGGTTTTTGGTCGCCTAGTTTTTCCAAAAAGGCATAAAGTTCTTCTTTAGAAGAAAAATCACAAGCAATAATTACTTCTTTACACATTGTCGTGTGCCCTCCCTATTATATCTGAAAGTTTGTTAATTCCCAGTTTATCCATAACGATAGGTAATTCATCGATTATTTCCTTGCTTCCATAAGGATTTATCAAGTTGAGTGAACCGACCATAACGGCGTTTGCTCCGGCATACATCATTTCTATTACGTCGCTGGCAGTGCTTATTCCGCCCATGCCTATAATAGGCAGATTGGTCTTTTCTCTTACCTTATACACCATATTTACTGCAACAGGGAATACGCCGGGGCCACTATAACCGCCACTCTTTACGGAAATAATGGGTTTTGCTGTCTTAAGGTCTATTCTCATGCCAACTAAGGTGTTAATTAGGCTAAGTCCGTCCGCCCCACCGTTTTCTGCAGCTTTAGCAAGCACGGTTACGTCGGTAACGTTGGGACTGAGTTTTACTATGATAGGCTTAGTGGACACTTTTTTGATTTCTTTAACAAGAGTCTCTACCGTCTCGGGATTGGTACCGAAAGCCATACCGCCACCCTTTACGTTAGGACAACTAATGTTTAGTTCGACTGCAAAAACCTTGTCGCAATCGTTAAACTTAGCCACCGTTTCGGTATATTCATAAAAGCTATGTCCACCTACGTTTGCAATTACCGGCTTGGAGTAAACTTCGCTAAGCTTGGGTATTTCCCTAGAAATAACAGCATCTACTCCGGGGTTTTGTAGCCCTATTGCATTAATGAGCCCTGCGGGACATTCCGCTATTCTGGGCAATGGATTGCCATACCTTTTTTCTAGCGTGGTACCCTTTAGGGAAATTGAACCAAGACAGTTAATATCATAGTATTCGCTGAACTCATAACCAAAACCGAAAGTACCGCTGGCCGGTATCACAGGGTTATCTAGCTTTACACCAAAAAGCTCTATTTGGGTATCCAAATTCTTATTTATAGTGCTCATATCTCAATCTCCGTTGCATTAAAGACAGGGCCTTCTTTACATACCCTTTTGTAGCCGTCGGTAGTTTTAATACTACATCCCATGCAAGCTCCAAAGCCACATCCCATTCTTGCTTCCAAGGAAAGTTCTCCCTTTTCCGAATAAAGTTTTAGGAAATGCATCATTACCATAGGTCCACAAGAATAGTAATAATCCCACTCTTTATCAAGTGCTTTTACGCAAGCAACGGGGTTGCCGTGGAATCCATTGGAGCCGTCGTCAGTTGCAACGTAAAGGTCGGCTATAGCAGAAAATTCTTCTTCAAGCACTACTTCGCCCGCATTTCTAAAGCCCATAACGACTATGGGGCGTATTCCTTTTTCTGCGAATGCCCTTGCAAGATAATAAATGGGAGCAACACCTATGCCACCGCTAACAAGAAGCGGTCTTTTTGCTTTATCTAAATCGAAGCCGTTTCCCAGGTCATAAATTACTTTTAGTTTTTCACCAACTGCAATTTCCGTCATTTTGTCGGTGCCGTTTCCTACAACCTTATAAAAAATTGTGATTTCACCATTTTCATAGTTGCCTACGCCAAAGGGACGATTTAGATAAAAACCTGGAACGGTAACTTCTAAAAAGCTACCGGGCCTTACGTAGTCCGCACCGGCAAAACGCATTTCATATATGCCGTCAGCCAGCTTGCGATTTAGAGTTACTGTTAATTCCTTTTGAATCATATGGTGGAAACTCCCATGGTGTTTTCTTCCAGAACGTCGAGTAGTACACGTACCGTATCGAGTGACGTAAATACGGGAACGTTATTATCAACGGCACATCTTCTTATTATTTGGCCGTCTTGTTGTCCCGTCGTACCTTCGGTAATGGTATTTACAACGTAAGTAACGTAGCCCTTTCTCAAGCTTTCGAGAATTTCTTCGCTTCCTTGGGAAAGTTTTTTGCGTACTCTCGTACGTATTCCGTGTTCCTTAAGGAACTTAGCAGTTCCTTCAGTTGCTTCAATATTAAAGCCCATGTCGTAGAAACGTTTAATTAGTGGTAGTGCTTGTTCTTTTTGAGCGTTGCCGATGGTAGCAAGAACGGTACCATAATTATCAACTCTCAAACCACTTGCTTTAAGCGATTTATATAGAGCACGATTGAGCGTCTTATCATAGCCGATTGCTTCGCCGGTAGACTTCATTTCCGGACTCAAGACTGCATCTAGACCAGTAAGTTTACTGTATGAGAAGGTCGGGCTCTTTACGAACCATCTATCCTTTTTGGGATGTACGCCTTGGTATCCTTGTTCCTTTAGGCTTACGCCGAGCATAACCTTAGTTGCGATATCCGCAATGGGAGCTCCGGTCGTCTTTGCAAGGAAGGGAACGGTACGGCTTGAGCGGGGGTTAACTTCGATGATATAAACTTTATCGTTATTGTCTACAACGAATTGGATGTTAAACGGTCCCTTAACGTCTAGGCCAATACCGATGCGATTGGTATAGTCAACGATGGTATCTTGAACTTGTTGTGACAACGAATAGCAAGGATATACGCTCATTGAGTCGCCACTATGAACGCCGGCTCTTTCGATGTGTTCCATAATACCGGGGATGAAAACTTCTTTTCCATCGCAAACGGCGTCAACTTCACACTCTTGACCGAGTATGTATTTATCGATGAGAACGGGGTGTTTCTTATTAATCTTTACGGCTTCTGCAAGGATGGGTTCCAGTTGTGCTCTATCATAAACGATATGCATCATTCTACCACCGAGAACGAAGGAAGGACGAACGAGAACGGGATAACCGATTTCTTCCGCAGCCTTGATGCCGTCTTTAATATTAAAGACGCTTCTTCCTTCCGGCATGGGGATGCCAAGGCGGTTTAGAGCAGCGTTAAACAAATCACGGTCTTCTGCTGCTGCGATTGATTCTGCAGAGCTTCCCAAAATCTTAACACCTGCTTTATCAAGGTCTTCCGCAAGGTTAATTGCAGTTTGACCACCTAGTGCTACTATAACGCCTTCGGGCTTTTCGAAGTCGATAATATTCATAACGTCTTCAAACGTCAACGGCTCAAAGTAAAGTTTATCGGAAATAGTATAGTCGGTGGAAACCGTCTCGGGATTATTATTTATAATAATTGCTTCGTAACCGGCTTCTCTAATTGCCCAAATTGCATGAACGGTAGAATAGTCGAACTCTATGCCTTGACCTATTCTTATGGGACCAGAACCCATTACGATGACTTTCTTGCGGTCGGAGCGAATAGATTCGTTTTCGGATTCATAGGTGGAGTACATATAGGGAATATACGACTCGAATTCGGCTGCACAAGTATCTATCATCTTGTATACGGGATAGAGTTTGTTTGCCTTACGAAGTTCATACATTTCTCTTTCACTCATGCCCCATTTTTCACCGATATAAGCATCGCTGAATCCCATCTTCTTGGCAACCTTTAATACTTCAAGGTCACCCTTTGCGGATGCAATAACCTTTTCCATATTGGTAATGTTTTGTATCTTTTCCAAGAAGAAACGGTCTATTTGGGTTAGGTCGTATAGATAGTCGATTTTAACGTCACGACGAATTGCTTCTGCGATAGCGAAAGTGCGTTCGTCGGTGTTCTTAATAATTAGTTCGATTAAGTCGTGGGTGGAAAGCTCTTTGAGTGCCTTTATTTCAAGGTGGTCCAATCCGGTTTCAAGTGAACGAACCGCCTTAAGAAGTGCTTCTTCATAGGTTCTACCTATGCTCATAACTTCGCCGGTTGCCTTCATTTGCGTATTGAGAACACGGTTTGCCTTTGTGAACTTATCGAAGGGGAAGCGTGGAACCTTTGCTACTATGTAGTCTAGGCTGGGTTCAAACGCTGCCTTACCACAGCCGATATCTATTTCATCAAGCGTTAGACCGCAAGCGATTTTTGCACTAACTCTAGCAATTGGGAACCCACTTGCCTTACTTGCGAGTGCCGAAGAGCGAGAAACACGGGGGTTAACTTCTATTACGAAGTACTCGAAGCTGAAGGGGTCGAGTGCAAATTGAACGTTGCATCCGCCTTCTATCTTTAGTGCCTTAATGATATTTAGAGCAGCACTCTTTAGCATGTTATACTCTTTTAGAGTAAGGGTTTGTGAAGGAGCAACTACTATGCTATCACCGGTATGTATACCTACGGGGTCTACGTTTTCCATACAGCAAATTGCAATAGCCGTGCCGGCCTTATCACGCATAACTTCAAACTCTATTTCCTTGTAGCCCTTGATTGATTTTTCAATTAGAACTTGGGTTACCGGTGAAAGCTTAAGTGCGTTTTTAGCAAGTTCACGTAGTTCTTCTTCATTGTCGGCAAATCCGCCGCCGGTTCCGCCTAGCGTAAATGCAGGACGAACGATAATGGGATAACCGATGCTTTCCGCAATTCTAACACACTCATCTACCGTGGTAGCCGTTTCGGATTGGAGCACGGGTTCGCCTATTTCTATGCAAAGGTCCTTGAAGAGTTGACGGTCTTCTGCCTTAGCAATAGCTTCATATGAAGTACCAAGCAGTTCTACTTGACATTCATCAAGAATTCCTTTGGTGGAAAGTTGCATGCCTAGGTTTAGTCCGGTTTGACCGCCTATGGAGCAAATCAAGCCATCGGGACGCTCGTGACGGATGATTTTTGCAACGTGTTCCAAATCTAGCGGTTCCATATAAACCTTTTCCGCCATCGTGGAATCGGTCATAATGGTTGCAGGGTTGGAGTTTACGAGAATTACTTCATAGCCTTCTTCTTTTAGTGCCAAGCAAGCTTGCGTTCCGGCATAGTCGAATTCTGCGGCTTGTCCTATAACGATAGGACCGGAGCCAATCATCATTATTTTCTTAATATCTGTTCTCTTTGGCATTTTTGCGTCCTCCAAATTTCTTCATGAAGTTAATAAAGTTTTCGAAGAGATATCCGGCACCTTCTTCTTGGGGATGATATTGCATAGCAATAACGCCGTTATTTTCATCTATAACGCCTTCACAAGTGCCGTCGATAAGGTTAACGTGGGTAAGCGTTAACTCGGTTTTTTCTATGGAATCCTTGTCAATGACGTGGATGTGATTTTGGGAAGTAATTTCAATCTCGTTCGTGATAAGGTTCTTTACGGGTTGGTTTACGCCGTTATGACCAAACTTCATCTTGCTAACTTCTGCACCATATGCGTAAGCGATAAGGTGTGCACCAAGACCTATGCCCATTATAGCGATAGAACCCTTGAGTTCTTTTATAAGATCGGCTATTTCTTTTACGGCATAGGGAGCATCGGGTCCATCGGAAATGAACAAGCCTTGTGGACGATGCTTTAGTATTTCTTCCTTGCTTGCGTTATAGGGGAATACTACTGCATTGCATCCGTTGTTTTTGAATTTTCTAATCATAGTGCTTCTAACACCGCAATCTATGATTGCAACGGTGTATTGGGGATTACGGGTACGTGCGTACCACACGTTCTTAGAAGACACTTCCTTAACAGCTTGGGTTACCAAACTATATGCTTTGATTTCCTTTAAGCACTCGTTTACGTCCCTATCGGCATCCGTAATCATAGCACGCATGCTACCTTCCGTACGGATTATTCTTACTACTTCACGAGTATCTATTCCTTGAAGGCCGGGAGCTCCGTTATCGCTTAACACTTCCGAAAGGGTACGAGTAAAGCGGAAGTTAGAAGGCGAATCGTTATACTCTCTAACTATCATACCGCTAATATGAACAGCCTTGGATTCATAATCGTCGTCGGTTAGTCCGTAGTTGCCAATTAAGGGATAACTCATAACTAACATGCAGTTACGATACGCAGGGTCGGATATGATTTCTTGGTATCCGACCATAGAAGTATTAAAGACTATTTCGGCGATTTTGGTTTCGTTTGCACCAAATCCTTCACCGTAAAAGACTTTACCGTTTTCCAGCACCAACATTCGTTTATTCATTTTCGTTCTCCATGGTGAGTTGTGTATATTTTATTTTTCCGTCGACCAAAGTCAACTTATTAAAACCATAAAATTCGTAGTTTATAAAGGGTGAATTCTTGGAAAGAGAAAGTATTTCTTCTTCCTTATAAACGTGAGCATTATTTATATCCAAAGCACAAATATTGGCTTTCTCGCCTATGGCGAGCATGGGAATCGGCAGACCGAAACGCTTTGCCGGAGCAGTAGATACAAGCTCGATAAAGCGTGAATGGGAAATCTTGCCGTTTTTTACGAAGTGCGTATATATGCTGGGCAAGAAGGTTTCCAGCCCTATTATGCCGTTAAGGCTCTTTGCATACTCCCCTTTTTCACTTTTTGCATGGGGGGCGTGGTCGGTTGCAAGCATATCTACGGTACCATCAAGAAGTGCTTCTATCGTTGCAAGCATATCGCTACGTGGACGAAGGGGGGGATTCATCTTCGTGTTACCATCCTTTATGTCTTCATCGCACAATAGCAAATGATGCGGACACGCTTCTACCGTAACGTCGTATCCTTCTTTCTTTGCTTGCCTTACGACTTCGTATGCATCCGACGTTGATATATGGCAAAAATGATATTTTACCCCTATCTCCTTGGCTAATTCGGTTTCTCTTTTTACCGCTACTATTTCCGCTTCCCTAGAAGTGCCTAAGTTTTCGGCTTCCGCATGTGATGCTATGACTTTATCATTCTCTTTTGCAATAATCATTGCCCTTTTTAATAACTCTAAATTATTAACGCCCTTGCCGTCATCGGTGAACGCCTTAACCAACGGAGCCAGCTCTTCTAGGTCGCTGAGTTCCTTGCCGTTTTCACCAACCGTGACGGATACAAAAGGATAGCACTTAACGACTGCATCACGCTCGATGATGTCCGTTTGAACTTTTAGATGCTCATAAGAATCGGGACATGGATTAAGGTTTGGCATCGGCATAATAGTTCCGACCCCGCCCTTTGCAGCAGCTTTCGTGCCGGAAAGAACAGTTTCCTTATATTCATAACCCGGCTCACGAAGGTGGACGTGAACGTCTACTGCGGAAGGCATAAGCCAAAGCCCCGTTACGTCAATAGCGTTTTCTCCGCTTATATTTTCGCCAATACTTACAACAACCCCGTCGTCGTCAATCAATACGTCACGGGGAACAAGAGTATCGCCTATTAAAATTAGCCCGTTTTTAAGTAACATTAAAGTTTTCCTTGTAGTGCTAGAGTGATAACCGCCATCCTGATATAAACGCCGTTTTCCATTTGCTTATAGATACGGCTCTTTTCACATTCGGCAACTTCGGATGCTATTTCTATACCACGATTGATGGGTGCCGGGTGCATTATGATTGCACGATTCTTCATCTTTGCCACACGCTCTACGGTCATGCCGTATTTTTCGTGATATTCTTCCCTTGATATCTTCATGCTTTCTGCGTGACGCTCAAATTGTACACGGAGAAGATTTATTACGTCACAAGTATCGATAGCCTTGTCCAAATCGATGTATTCCGCCGTTCTATCATCGGCGAATTCTTCGGGACCGGAAATATAAACTTTCATACCAAGTCTACGCATAACTTCGGCGTTACCATGGGCGACTCTGGAGTGAGCAATGTCGCCTACAAGAGCTATTTTTAGCCCTTCGAATCTGCCGAATTCTTCATAGATGGTCATAAGGTCGAGTAACGTTTGGGTGGGATGGTCGGATTTTCCGTCTCCGCCGTTAAAAATTGGGATTTTAATACCTTCCAACTCTTTGTAATATTCGTCTTGTGTGTGGCGAATTACCGCACCATCCACGCCAAGAGCTTCAAAGGTTCTAACAGTATCGTAAAGGGTTTCACCCTTTTGCACGCTGGAAGTAGCAAGATTTACGGAAATGGGAGTAATGCCCAAATTTATCATTGCAACTTGAAAACTATACTGCGTACGGGTGGAATTTTCATAAAAAAGGTTGACCATCTTCTTCCCGGGGAAGTTGAGTGTCCAACCTTTCTTAAAACGAATAGCAAGTTCTATGATGTCCATTATTTCCGGGGACGAAAGGTCCCTTAAAGTCAACAATCCTGTCATAAATACCTCGCATGCATATTTAATTTTTATTTATTATATACTAATAAAAACTACTTGTAAAGTAATTATCGAAAATTACGCACGCTAAGTCTAAATTTTTTAACTCAAGTTTTCCGTTGAACTCCATAGCTAAAACAAAAAAAATGCAAAAAGAAAATATTAAAAAGCACCCCCTAAAAACAAGTGAATTTCCACTCTTTTTTGCCCACAGAATCGGAGCTGTTTTTGTAGCTCCAAGCCGGGTTTTAGTATTTTTTGCAAAAAATAAAAGGTGTGCTTTCGCACACCTTTTATTAGTTTTTGGTATCCTAAACTTACAAATATTTTCTTTCCGCACTTTCTATCGTTTGGCTCATAAGCATAGCAATCGTACATGGTCCTACACCACCGGGAACGGGAGTATAGGCACTGGAGACCGGAGCACAATTTGCTAAGTCAACGTCGCCTACGTTTCCTGCGTTATATCCGGCATCCACTATTACCACGCCTTCCTTCAGCCAATCCTTTTGAACGAAGTTCGCCTTTCCGACGCAAGCAACAACCACGTCTGCCGTCTTAACTATTTCGGGAAGGTTTTTGGTGCGTGAGTGACAGATGGTGACCGTAGCGTTTTCATTAAGCAGTAGCATCGCAACAGGTTTGCCCAAAATGGGACTTCTGCCTATTACAACTGCATGCTTGCCGTTAAGGTCTATGCCGTAATATTTGAGTATCGTCATTATGGAATACGGCGTTGCACATTTAAATCCGTTCCCGCCCATCGTTACCGAACCGAAGGAAGCAGTATTTACGCCGTCGGTATCCTTTTCCAACGCTATCGCATTAAAGCATTTTTGTTCATCTATGTGGCGGGGTACCGGATGTTGAAGAAGTATGCCGGACACTCTTTCGTCCGCATTAAGTTCTTCAATGACCTTCAAGAGTTCTTCCGTAGTAGTTTCTTCGGGAAGCTCAATTTTTCTAGGTTCAATGCCCACTCTCAAACAAGCGTTCCCTTTCATTTTAACGTAGGTTTGCGATGCGGGATTTTCACCTACTATAATGGTGGCAAGAACGGGAACTATACCCGTCTTTTTCACTAGGACTTTAACCCTTTCTTGAAGGTCGCTCTCCACTGCTTTTGCTACTACTCTACCATCTAATACCAGCGGTTGTGCCATACCAATTCTCCTTGCGAGTAAATCTAAAAATATTGTAGAAAAGGATTGTCCTTTTGTCAATAGCTTATTTGTTTT
The DNA here is from genome assembly GCA_045594145.1 of Candidatus Stercoripulliclostridium sp. Classification (GTDB taxonomy): domain Bacteria; phylum Bacillota; class Clostridia; order Christensenellales; family DTU072; genus Stercoripulliclostridium_A. The sequence goes on from JAZNYA010000203.1 coordinate 13,604, forward strand.
AATCCCGCAAAAACGTAACACAATATAATTCTTGCCGACTTTTTTCGCTCCAATATTCTAATGTTTCTATAGTATAACACACACGCTCTCGCACGCCCACACGGTATAATTATAGTAAATAGTACCATTTTGGGCTTGACCGAGATAGGAACGAGATATATAATTTGCGTATATTTATATAACACGCATGGGCGTAAGCGTAAGTAACGCCCGCATATTAAATACGCTAAAAACAGCACCACGTTAAAAGGAAGGTGGCGACTATGAAGAGAAATATAAGTAAACAAGTAAGCAAACTCTCGGTATTCCTAGTGTTATTCTTAGCTCTAACGCTAGTTTTCACCCTATACCAAACGTCAATTAACGCCTACGTTAACGACGTTGCGACAGAGTTGAATCTTACCGAAGACGGCGAAGAAATCTTAGGCTACATACCCATTACGGCATTCGCCAACGTCCAAGAACTTGATAAGGAATATCAAATGATAGACGCATGGGAAGAAGACTCTTGGACTGTTGGTGGTGACACAACTAGCACATCTGCTACAATGAATATCACAAACGACAGTTATCTCCGCGCGGCCCACGGCTCAGTAATCAAATTTTACGCCGTTTTTAATTTGGTAAAAAGAACTGGTGGTGACGCCGGCTATGGTCAATGGGCAATATCTATTGGTGGAGTAACCGCATCTGTTAAAACCAGCACAGTTCAAAACAACGTAACGTCATCAGGACAAACGCTCCCTGGCGGATATAACCAATTTGCTGGAACCATTACTTGTTTTTCAAAGGGTGTTGCAGGTAAAGTTACTCGTGCCGAAAAAATGCGTGTAAAAATAACCACATCCGACACAGGCGCCCCATCTATCTCGTCAACAAACGCAACATCTATTAATAGTGCAGAATGGCAAACCAGCCCTACCGTAACCATTAGCGATGATGGTGCAGGTCTCAACACTATTTCATACACCTACACCAATCTTAGCGGAAGTTCTTCTAAGGTGTCACCCTTTAATGCATCCGGAACGAGTCGCGAAACGACTCAAACATTGACACTGGATAGCGAGGGCAAGTATGAAATCACGGCAACCGATAACGTAGGCAACTCCAACACAAAAACCATTTGGAAATATAATTCCACCATTACCGCAACCGTTAATCACGCCCAATATGGTACGGCTAACGTTGGTGATACCAACAGCACTAGCATATCCGGCAAATATGCCTCGGAATCTTATGCCCTTTATGCAAAGCCAAACGACGGCTATTATTTCACCGGATGGACTTGCACCACAGGCGGATTAGATGATTTAGATGTTGGTAGCTATAACAGTAGCTATAAACAATGGGAAACTTCTTCAAAAATACCAGATTCACCGGGAAGTAACGAGTACGTTTGGCAGGCACAGTTTAAAGACATGGCACCAATTCTTAAAAACGGCGAAACCGACGTGGAAGAAGGCGTCCGGTCGTTTACCTATGCCTATAACGGCCAACCAATCAAGTTAATGGTTGGAACCGTACCCAAAGGATACTCGGCTTCACTATCTTTTTCCAATTCCAAAACAAATGAAGCTCTCTCCGTCGCCCCTACTTATGCCGGAGAATATACAGCAACATTAAATCTTACATATAGTAGTAAGCCAATAGGAACCATAACCTTTACCATAACCATAACCCCCATTGACGTTTATGCATATCCCAATTTTAAAGATGGCAACTCTAAAATTTACGATGGCACCAACGTAATAACTCAAACAAACGCAACCGACTGGGAGCTGGGTGATGAAAGCTCTTCTAATCCCATTATTACCGGCGATGTACTAGAGTTTACTACCACCTATACGACGGATGGCGGGTTCCACTTTAATAATAAAACGGTAGGTTCCAACCTTCCTATTACTATAGAGGATACGGTCTCTGAGTCCGTAACAATTTCCAGCAAAAAAGCTGGAGAGGATCCGGCAACACTAGAAGCTATTGCAGGAAGTTACGTCTTCCACCTTTCCACGCAAAATAAGCCAACCGGCACCATTAAACCTAAACGTATTACCATATCATCAGCAGGATATGGTCAATGTTACAACGGAGAAGCCACAATAGACAATCTTGACGGATTCTACGTTGGTGGCGAACCGTTGCCCAATGGAACGTTTGGCAAAGTTTACGACGGCTCTGATAATGCATTTTTAAAGGGAATTATAATTTCCGGTTACATAGCAGGCGACAACGTAGGCTTTGGCTTTGATACAGTTGGTACTCCAAACACCACTTTCAAAACAGAAAACGGCATCACCTACATATCTGCAGAAATCGATGCAACGTTCCCCGATATATCGGCAAAAAGTGGTTACACCGTCACTTCCGTTGACTTGTATTTCGGTGGAACCGATAAGGGCAATTACTATATTGAAGTAGACGGCACGGAGTACGGAGATGCCAATACCCCCTATGCTAACCAACCATTTAATATTACTCAAGAAGGTTGTGCTATTGCACAAAAAGACGTCACTATCATAATTTCTTCCGTTACAAAGAAAACATATGACGGAAGTGCTGAAGCTATCGTTGCATACAGCTGGGACGGAAACCCACTACAAAAACAAATGGGTGAAGATGGAAATCTTTATGAAGATAATCTTTATATAGATGGTGCAGATGCAAAAGCGCTTTATTGCATCTTAAACGATGCAGAAACCGACTATATAGAAGATGCTAGTGCAAACTATAACACAAAAACCGGTAAAAACATCGGTACAAAATTAAAACACATAAAAGCAACCGGCCTTGCTATAAAGGCTGGCGATAAAACAGACGGAAAGCCAGAAACGGACGTAAATAACTATCGCCTAACCAGCACGACGGCAATTAAAGACTCTGCGTCCTTTAATGCTGATAACTATGCGAACTCTAGTTTCTTGGCAATAGACACTCGTGAAGTTACCGTTACCCTTCAAGCAGAAGGCAAGACGTATGACGGCAACGCAGTTTGCTACAACTACACCCTTACTGCAAAAAATACTTTGGAGGGCGATAAAATAACGGCTAGTGCAGAAAGCGTAACCTATAATACTCCCAATGCTTCTACAGGCGACGTAACCGCAACTGCAACCGGCATAACCATTTCTTCCACGGTAAACAACGCATCGGACAACTACCACCTTACATCGGCCACCGCACAACATTCCGGCTTAACAATTGCTAAGAAAGACATTAAAGACGTTGTTCTCGGAACCATCGCCGACGTTTACTATAGTGGTGCCCAATACACTCCTACGCCCAGCGTAACCGATGGTACTTTGCTTGAAGCCGATGGTACTACGAAATATGAAAAAACACTATCCGTGGGTAAAGTTAATAGCAATGGCGTAACTGAAGGAGACTTCAATTATGAGTACTCCGGCAACCGCATCAACGCCGGCACTTTCACAATAATAGTTAACGGCATCAATAACTATACCGGCTCGGCAGAAACTTCAGCAACCATACTTAAGGCAAACGTAAAAATCTCCGGGGGCGTGAAAAACATTTCCATCATCTATGGCCAAATGGTAACCCTAGATGACATCGTTGTTGTTGGCGAAAAAGAAGGATCTGATGGACCTACTCGCTTTATTGTTAATGAACAATTCCCGGACGTTGCTGTCCAAGGTTCTTGGGCTTTCGTAGGTTTTGACATTAACGCCCTACCAACCGTAGCTAATTCCGGCGAAAAAACCGTAAAATTTACGCCCACTCTTACCAACAACTACAACCTTCCTTCCGAAAACAAATTGCATCTTACCGTAAAACAACGCAAGATAATCATTACTGCTACGCCACAATCATTTACCTTTGGCGAAGAAATAGTCTTCTTGAACAAAGATACCAGTGACCATAAAGTTATGACGTACCAAGCAAAAGACACGGTAAAGCACGAAGGATTAGTTAACGAGAGCGATTCTTTCGGAACGCTAAATTGTGTTGTAAGCAACATGGTTTACCGTCTTAGCGATGAAGGAGCAACCGATGGTAAAGTTCGTTGCATGGCGGGCCAATATGCCATTACCAATACAGATGCAAATGGTAACATAACAATCAAAAACGACAACTACTACATCATTTTTGAGCCAGCTACGTTCACCATCAACAAACACACCCTAACCTTGTCCGCAGTATATGCTTCCAAAACTTACGGCGAAGCCGATCCGGCACTTGAGTACGTCATCAACGTTGGTGAAGACGGTGCCGTAGACGAAAATTTAATAGACGGCTATCCTGTGCGTGAAGAAGGCGAAGACGTTGGCCTTTATCTAATCAATGGTGGAACTATATTAAGTAGCGAGTTCAACACCACTAACTATATTATAACCGGTTGGACCACCGCTAAGCTCCAAATCATTAGACGCCAAATCTCCGTAACTCCTAAAAACGCATCCAGTTACTATGGTCAAACGATAGCCGTTAACCAAACCGCATTCACCTTTGCCAAAGTAGAAGGCAACGACTTAAGCGGTCTTGCTCTCATAGATTTTGAAGACGTCAACAATAACCGCAAATGGGATGAAGGAGAAGCCTTCACCGACCAAGGTAAAAATGGCAATTGGGATAAATCCTTACTAAACATCATCCTTACAAACGTAGGTGGCAACCAAGAGATTAACCTTAATTTGCTAGCCGTTGGCACTTATGACCTTGTCATCACGGCAGGAGCGGAAGACGTCAACAAAAACTACATCATAGTACCTTCAGATGGTAAGTACGTTGTCCATAAGCGTCCCATCACCGTAACCCCGCTCCCCAACCAAGGCAAGACATATAATGCCGTTTCAATAGCAAATAACGATAATGCTATAGCTTATACGACCGCTCCGCAAACCGGTTATGAATTCCTTGGAGCCGGTGAAGTAGGTTATGGCCTTTCCGGTGCCCTTACTCACGATGATAGCAGTCCCGACATAGGCTTCTACGATATACTACAAGGTACTCTATCAAACGAGAACAACCCCAATTATGATATCCTGTTCGTTTCTGGCGTAAAGTATGAAATACGCAAGCTTTCCATCACAGTAAACGTTCCCAAAGTCTACAAAATAAGCGTAGGCGACGCTATCCCCGCAGACGACACCTTCGAATTCAATTATACGCCTTCCGTTCTAAACGTAAACAATCAACAAATTGCGTTGACTCTACGTGGCAAACTCACGGTTGACGTTTCTAACGGCATACCCGAAGACGTAGGTACTTATAATTTGGTTGCAGATGCAGAAATGCTAAGTGATGCCAACAAGAACTTCACCGTTGTAGTTAATGGTACCGGCAAGTTCGTAATCGAAGCCAAAACTGCTGTAATAACGCCGGAACTCACCCAAAGAACCTTTGGTGAAGCATTGGCTTTCGGCTCTGGCGAAAACCAAATCAACATCCCCTTCTCTATTAAAGATAAGAAAGGAAACGACTTAAGCGGTCTCCTTGTTGGCGACGATGCAGAATTTAGCGGTTCCCTTTCCATCACACTACAAGGCATACTTGATAAAGAAGAAAACGAAAGTTATGCCGACTATATGGTAAGAGTAAACGAATATCTTACCGACGCAAACAACAAGGCTCTGCCCGCTGGTAAATATGCTATCAACTTCGGTTCGTTCAAGGCAATAGAACACGACGGAAAGGCAAACTATGAAATCGAACCCCTTAAGGACTTCTTCTTCGAAGTTACCAAAAAAGCCATCATGGTTTCCGTTCCCGACACTAAAGCTGACGGTACGCCCAACTTAACCAAAACGTACGACAAGCAAGGCAATGATAGCATAGAGTTCACCATACTTTCTAGTGCGGTTGCAGGTTATCCCTTCTCGGATGAAAGTGCTATATCCAGAGAAAGCGGTTTCATCGTTAAACCCGAAGGATATGCCGTAAATATCGGTAACCTTAACTCTCTCGATGCACACGAAAACTATCTATTCGAGCTAGACAAAGACTACGTATACGTTATCGAGCAACGCTTTATAACCGTCACCCCCGTAATTCCGGATGGCAAAACGCAAATCTCTTCCATTTATGGTTATGAAGACGCTCCCATCAATTACACTACCTATCTCTCCGAAGACAGCACTAAGCCCGGACTAATAGAAGGTGATATGCTCGGCGGTTCTCTAGCAAGAGAAGCTGGTTCCGAAGTTAAAGCCGAAGGTTATCAAATTCTTATCGGCACCCTAAATCGTGATAGCGATATAGCAGGTTATAACGCTAACTATAACGTATCTCTCGACACGACCACGGATATCCGTTACTACGTAACCCGCCGTGACGTAAGAGTACAAGCAGTAAGTGTAACCGGCAAGAATGCTCAAGTATTCGGCGATGCAGAAAAAACTCTAAACGTAACGTATACGCCCGGCGACCTTGTAATAGGTCAATCGGCTCTAAACGGAACTCCCGTACGTGAAGAAGGCGTCGTTCCCGGCAACTATGCTATTAAGCAAGGCTCCATGAACAACGACTCGAACCCCAACTATAACGTTATCTTCACCGAAGGTACCTATACCATCGCTCCACGTCCTTTAACCATTAGTGCAACCCCCAACCAACAAAAAGGTTACACTTTGGAAGACCCTGAGTTTACGTATGAAATAAGTGGCTTAGTAGAAGGTTATGATATTGGTCTCACCGTCACCCGTGAAGCAGGCGAAACGCCCGGTGAAAAGAAATATGGTATCGTTTTCATACTAGAAAACAACGACGTATGCATAAACAACAGCTACTATACCTTCACCGGATTCTCCATCCAAGCAGGCAAGTATGACGGCAAGAGATTCTTCATCGATAAGAAGAACGCATTCTCCATCAAGCGTGGTACCGTAGAAGTTGCGTTTAACGATGATACCACTCTCGTTGATGGTGCTTACACCCTATCTCTCGTCTATAACGGCGAAGAACAATTCGTTGATTCCTACCTAAAGGTTGGTGGTGATGAAGTCTTCACTGATGCTAACGGCAACGGCGTTTGGGACGAAGGTGAAGAACTCATAGACGTAAACAAGAACGGTGTTTGGGATGCCGGTGTTAACGTTCGTTATACCGTAAACGGCAAAACCGGTAGAACCTTCAAGAACGTAGGAAGCTATACCGTTTCCATAATTGCAGCAACTAACGACATGTTCGTTGGCGGTACATTCATCGTTAACGTAACCGTAACACCCAAAGACCTAGGTACCGTAAATCCCGCTGATTACTTAAATGCAAGCGACCTAACCAAAGTATATGGTGACTTAGACCCGTCCGACTATAAGTTCACCATGAACGCACTTGGCGAAGACGTCATAGAAGCTACCATGGTTCGTGAAGAAGGCGAAAACGTCGGTAGTTACGACCTAGTAAGCATTTCCATAGACAACGCAAACTACAAACTCTCGTTTGCTGAAGGCACTAACGAAGACGTATTTACCATCACGGCAAGAGAAATCGTCGTTAACCCCACGCCCAAAGCAATCAAATACGGCGTTGAAATGGCAAGCTGGACGGAAATCGTTACCGATGCAAAGGGCAACGAAGTAGAAATCACCTACGCCCGTACCGATGCAAGCAACAACAATGCAAATACTTACGACATAGCAAGTTACGAAATTAATAGTCTAAACCACTTCGTCACCATCGCATCCGACGACCTAGTAGGCAAGTTCGTAATCACCAAGGTTCAAGCTGTCGTTACGGCTAATGCAAAGACTAAGACGTTTGATGGACAACCCATCAACCTAACCGACCTAACCTTCGATCACTCCGGCATGGTAAACGGCGAAATTCCCGTTGGTTCGCTCACAATAGTAGCAGACGGCGAACTCGACCTTATAAACGTAGGAACCTATACCATTGAAGCAATCGGATTCGATAACGCATCCAACCCCAACTACGATATGACTTTCGTTGGTGCAACTTACGTTGTAAACAAGGCAAGCGTTACCGTATCTCCCGACCCTGCAACCGTAGGCCCCTATCAATATGGTGAAACCATAGCTCCCTTCGGTTACGTAATAACCAATGGCACCGTTTATCCCGGATACGAATTGGTTGGTGAACTTGGCGAACTCACGAGTACCGCCGTTAACGAAGCAGGCCACCTTGTTCCACAAGGCACGCTAACCAACGCAAACAACCCCAATTACTCCATCGAGTACTTCAATAACGACGAAGCATACAGATGCGTAATTAACAAGCGTTACATTAAGATTAAGGTTGAAAGTGCAACCCAAGTATACGGCGATCCCATGCCCGAACTCGTATATCACTTCCAAGACGGCACTTCTCTAGTTGGCGAAGATAAGCTCAACGGCACTCTCTCCGCAACCGGCGAAGACGTTGGTACGTATGAAATCATAATGAGTGAAGAGTTCCAAAACGACAACCCCAACTACGAAGTAGACCTTGATAACAGCGAAGCTATCTTCACCATCACAGCTCGTCCCATCACTATTACTCCCGATGCTAAGACCGTTGTTTATGGCGAAAATAGCGTTGCTTTGTCCTACGTTGCAACCAACCTTGCAAATGAAACCATCTATAAGAACGCATCTCTTACCGGTGAACTCCTTTGCGTAATTGGTTCTAACGTCGGTAAATACGAAATTCTCCAAGGCTCTCTTGCAAACGACAACTATGAAATCACTTTCGTAACCGGCGTTTACTATGAAATCACGCCCAGAGATATCACCGTAACCATCAACGATGCAGAAAGCGAATATGGTCAAGAAGATGCTGAGCTCACTTACGATATCACCAAGGGATATCTAATCGGCAACGATGAACTCCTTGTAACTCTCGTAAGAGAAAGCGGAGCTGCAATGGGCTTCTATGAAATAAGCGGTACAAGTGCGAACGGCAACTATAACGTAACCTTCATCAATGGTACCTATACCATTAAGAAATACAAAGCCGTAATAACCGTAGAAGAACAATTCATCAACTTCGTAGAAGACGGCACCCCGAGAACCATTTCTGCAGTTTGCTCTTCCGGTGCGGAAATCACCTACACCATCGACTTTGAAACCGTCCATAACTTCTTCAAGACGGCAGGCAAGTACGTTGTAGAACTTAACGCTCCCGAAACCGAAAACTACTATGCTCCCGATGCTGTTACCGTCTATATCACCATCAACCGTCCCTTCGTACAATCCGAAGCTAATGGTATTGACGTTAAACTTGAAGCAGAAAACGGATTCGATCCCACCTTGCACGTCGAAATGAGCAAGCTTCCCGCAGATTATGCAGATATACAAGCTGAACTCAAGTCCAACCAAAAGATAGTTCGTGCATTCTCGCTAACCACTTCCAGCGACCAAACGTCAAGTGAAATGGTACCCGGCAAGACCACCATTACTATCAAGGTTCCGTCTTCACTACAAGAAGAAAAAGCAGTCCAAGTCATCGTTCAAGAAAACGGTGTATATAACCAAATTGAAGTTGACGTAATAGACGGCTACGTAACCCTAGAAGTAGACAGCATTTCCAACTTCGCATTTATAATGGAAGAAAACAACAACTACTTCTTGCTCATCATTATTGGTGCCGCAGCTCTCATAGTTCTCGGCTCCGTCATGGTATTCCTATTTAGGAAAAGAGCATAATCCCCAACGCAATTAAATAATGAAGGGGAACGCAAGTTCCCCTTTAACTTTTCTAACCAGGAGTTTCTTACAATGTCTAACAAAATCTTTAAAGCAGAAATGTGGGATAAAATGCAATATCTCTTCCGTGCCTATTATAACCGCACTATGCACGCTGCGTATTACTATGACGGCACGATAGATGAAACGGCTCTAAAAAAGGTTTATGAAGCCGTAATCAATGAAATCCCCGTCCTTCATAGTACTTACCATAACAACTTCATAAAGCCCTATTGGACTCTTAACAACAACTTTAGTGCAGACGACTTTTTCTCGCTCATAGAAACCGACGACCCGGAAAAAGAGCTTGATGATTTTATGGGCTTCACCGTTCCTGCAAACGGCAAAGTACAAATGCGTGCACGCATCATTAGGTCGGGCGGTAAAGACATTTTGGCTACCGTCGTAAACCATATGTGCTTCGACGGCTCCGACATGCGTTACCTTAATGCAAAAGTTGTTGAAACGTACAACAAATATATGGAAACCGGCGAACTTGCTCCCGATATTAAAAAGGGCACTCGCAACGCCGACCAAGTCTACTATGAACTTTCACCCGAAGACCAAAAAATCGCAAAAGGTCTTTATAAAAATATATCAACCGTAGAAAATAAGGTCACCTTCCCGTTCGCAGAAGACGATGGTACCGAAAAATGCCGTATCGTTCGTGCTAAGCTTTATCGCAACGATTTTTTAGCAATGAAGAATAAAGGTAAGGAAATGGGTGCGACCATCAACGACGTGTTGCTCGCCGCATACTTCCGTGTTCTTTATAGATACGTTGGCACCGATAATACCGTCACCGTTCCTTGCATGTACGATTTAAGGCGTTATACGGGCGGTAAATCGCTTGGACTTACGAACATGATAGGTTTTATGCCTTGCACCATTTCGCCCGACGTAGGCTCAACCATGGCGGACACGATAGAGAAGGTTAAAGAGGCACTAAAGGCAACCAAGGAAGACAAATTTACCGGACTTTATTCCCTTCCCCTATTAAAGCTTGCCTATACCGTATTCCCGCATTTTATTTCTGAAATCGCAATTAGAATAGGTTACACCAATCCCTATATCGGCATGTCTAACATAGGAATAATCAATCCCATTGAATTTGCTTTTGAAGGACTAACTCTCGTAGATGCATTCTATTCCGGAGCAATAAAGTATAAACCCTATATGCAACTTGCTCTAACGACTTTCCAAAATGAGATCACGTTTACTGTTGGAATACGTGGCAACGATAAAGATGCCGAAATATTCCATACTTTCATGGAAGAAATAATACAAGAACTAAAAGATTTTGCTAACTAAACTAAAAAAAACACAAATAAAAAAAGAAGTCGAGTTTCGGCTTCTTTTTTGTTGTAAAAAGGTAAACCAAAGGGAAACTGCCGGAGGGGTAAGGACTAAAAAAGGTGGGTAACATAAAGTTTTTGGCAATCACCCTTTGGCTTTACTAAGTTATACCAAATTAACAAAAAAATTGCAACCGATTGACCCCTAAAAATGCAACTTTTTTGCTCTCTGTTTTGTGTCTTTTCTCTGTTGATTTTTATGCTCGCAAATGCTATAATAAAACATAAGCAACAAAGGACTAAATATGGATATTAATAAATATAATCTCTTTTTACAAATACTCAAAGAAGAACTTGTTCCCGCAATGGGTTGCACTGAGCCCGCTGCTATCGCTTATGCCGGTGCAAAAGTAAAATCCGTTCTTTCATCAACGGGAGAAGAACCCACCCACGCCCTAATTGAAGTTAGCGGAAATATCGTTAAAAACGTAAAAAGCGTTACCGTTCCCAACACTTGCGGACTAAAAGGAATAGAAGCCGCTCTCGCCGCAGGTATCGTTCTTGGTAACCACGAAAAAGAACTTTCCGTACTTTCCGAAATTAAGGAAAGCGAAGCTCCCATAGTGGCAAAATTCTTGGAAACCTTCCCCATTGAAGTCAAACGTTCTTGCTCGGATGAAATTTTTGAGATTGCCGTCACCCTTTATTCTGCTTCTCACGTCGCTTACGTTAAACTCGTTGGCGACCACACCAACGTTGCCATGCTAAAGCTTGACAACGACGTTTTGTTTGAAAACGATAAAGCTATCCCCAAAAAACAAGCTGACAGAAGCTCTCTTTCTATTGAAAGCATAATTGAATTTGCCGATACCGTAAAGATTGAAGATATCAAAGACGTTATCGAAAGACAAATTGAGTGCAATATGGCTATTGCAGAAGAAGGTCTTACCAACGATTATGGTGCAAACATAGGCAAAGTTTATCTTTCCGGCGACCCCAAAAACGTCAAAGTACGTGCCAAAGCCTATGCAGCAGCAGGCTCTGATGCCAGGATGAACGGATGCGAGCTCCCTGTAATAATCAACAGTGGTTCCGGAAACCAAGGCATGACGACTTCTATTCCGGTTATCGTTTACGCCAACCACCTGCAAGTAGAGCGTGAAGTTTTGTTGCGTGCACTAACTTTATCCAACCTTATAACCATCCATCTTAAAACGGGCATAGGCACTCTTTCTGCATATTGTGGAGTTATCTCCGCAGGTGCAGCGGCAGCTTGTGGCATAGTATATTTGCGTGGTGGAAAATTTGAAGCCATCGCCCACACCCTAGTTAATGCATTAGCATCCAGTAGTGGTATCATTTGCGATGGAGCCAAGGCAAGTTGTGCTGCAAAAATCGCCCTTGCAATAGAAAGCGGTATTTTAGGCATGGATATGTATTACCACGATTGCCAATTCTACGCCGGCGACGGCATAGTAAAGCACGGCGTTGAAGCAACCATAAAGTCTATTTCCCGCCTTGCATACGTTGGCATGAAGGAAACTGATAAAGAAATAATAAGCATAATGATAGACGACTAAAAGCGTCTAATTATACTATTGGGATATTTTATAACTCAAAAGGCTAACGAAAATTTCGTTAGCCTTTTTGTTTTTTAGTATTGCGTATTCTTGTTTTATTCCGGTAACAATTCAGCAGAAACTTCAAAAGTCTTTAGGTTAATAATAAGGTCGTAAGTTCCGGGTTCTTTAAAGTAACAACTTTTTCCGCTTCCCATTAAAATGTCGTCAGCATTGTCAACAGGCGTTAAATCATAAGTTTTATAATTTGCCGTATGGAATTGAGGTACACTTGTAGTATACTTAGTCGTTACGACGATTCTTTGACGAAAAACGTATGGAACAGCAACATCTATTGGTTCTAGCGTTATAAAATCCGTACCATCGTAATATACGCAACTATAATTAGCAGTATCGGGATTGGTTAATTCAAGGCGTACTACGTATGTTTTCCTATTTATATAGACGTTATAACTACCGCCGACGTTTATGGTGACGTGCGTTTTTCTTGCTGAAGCAAGTTTATTATTAACGCTTTCATCTAACGTTACTTTATAATTGCTAATATGAATATTATTAAAAAAGCTGATGATTTTGCCTGCTTCTACGTTAAAATTATTGATGACAAACTCATCTTCGTTGGCAGGATTTACGCTCATTTCTACCCAGTTGGTTGCAACGCTGTAAATACTACAGTTTTTGATAGTATAATATACGGGCGTAACGATTTCAGATTTATATTCCAAGTCGAATTTAAGCGTTTTAACGTCAAAGGTAAGCTTATATATTCCCGCTTTTTTAACGTTAATTTGAACATCGTAGCCTTGTTCTTTTTCTTCTTCGGCATACTCTAAATCCGCACTATCGCCAAGGGAAGCATATAAATCCTTATAATCGCCTGTTACCATATAAAAATAATCGTCAACGTAAAGATATAGATTATCGTAAACTCTCTTATCTCCATCTAGTGAGAAATAATCCATAACCATAAACTCGCCGTTTATTTCTATACTTAATAAAAGCCCAGGGGACGTGTAATACGTTGCATTTTCATCCACCACAAAATGCTCGGCGTCAATATTTTCAGGCGTAACGATTTGTACGTCTGCGTTATAATCGGGAATTTCCGTTCCGCCACCATCCATATTGCAGCCTACGAGCAATATTCCGCTCATAACAACCAATAGAGATAATACTAAAAATAAAAATTTCCTTTTCATAGTTATTCCCCTTTTGGACAATGCTTAATCATTTAAGAATAAGCTACGTCCTTTTTATTTCTTAACGCTTCCCCAAAAACTAACTCCGTTGGTTTTTTCTTTGTCTACGCCAAGATGCTCTAATATAGTTGCGGAAATATCACTAAAGCTTGCTCTCGTATTAAGGTTAACTCCGCTCTTTATTCCCTTTCCATAAATAATCATGGGAACGTATTCTCTGGAGTGATCGGTAGAAACGGTAACCGGGTCACAGCCGTGGTCTGCTGT
>JAZNYA010000204.1:0-12165 GCA_045594145.1 Candidatus Stercoripulliclostridium sp.
CATCCGTATAGCCATGCGGTTGCGGCATTGGTTACTACCTTATAGAAGTCGTTATGGCCATGCCACTCGAGTAGTGAAGACGGAATTTCCGCATAGTGATTTAGACCATATATAATGCCGGGAACCGAGCGGGGCATTGCTGCACCGGGATAACTTACGCCATAACCCAAAGTGTCGCAACAACGAATCTTAATCGGAATACCGCTTTCGTCCATAAGTTCTTTTAGTGCTGTTGCAAATGGTACTACAAATCCGTAATAGTCGGCACGAGTAATATCTTCAAAGTGGCAACGGGGACGAACGCCAATAGACAATGCGTCTTTAACAATGCCAAGATACTTGTCTATTGCTTGCTTACGAGTCAAGTTCATTTTCTTAAAAATGTGATAGTCCGAACAAGAAACCAAAATGCCCGTTTCCTTTAGTCCCATCTCTTTAACAAGGCGGAAGTCTTTTTCGTTTGCACGTATCCAAGACGTTACTTCGGGGAACTCTAAACCAAGGTCTAGGCACCTATTAACAGCTTCTTTGTCTTTTTCGCTGTAGATAAAAAATTCCGATTGGCGAACTATACCATTAGGTCCACCTAGCTTAGAAATTAGCTTATATAAATCTACAATTTGCTCAACGGTGAAGGGTTGTTGTGCTTGTTGTCCATCACGGAAAGTGGTATCGGTTATCCAAATTTCTTTAGGACAAAGCATAGGAACGTGCGTGAAGTTAAAGAGAGTTTTGGGTATACTCTCATAATCAAACATCGTGCGGAAGAGTTGGGGCTCTTCTACGTCCTGTAACGTATGGGTAAAATTGTGCGTTTCCAAAAGGTTGCGTGTTTCATTGTAAAATATTTTATCTTTCATAGCTCAACTCCTTTTAGTGAGTTAGTCGGATATCTTTTCTAACTTTGCAGTTTGATCAGCTAGTGCTAGGGCTTCTACCATTTGGAACATATCGCCGTTCATAAACTCGTTGAGAGAGTATATGGTAAAACCTATGCGGTGGTCGGTAACTCTGCCTTGGGGGAAGTTATAGGTTCTAATTCTTTCCGAGCGGTCGCCGGTACCTACTTGCGTCTTACGATTTTCGGCATATTCCTTATCTTTCAAAGTCCGGAAATGGTCGTACAAACGAGAGTTCATAACCTTCCATGCCTTTTCTCTGTTCTTAATTTGAGAACGTTCGTCTTGGCATTCTACTACGATACCGGTAGGTAAGTGAGTAATACGTACTGCAGATTCAGTCTTGTTAACGTGTTGTCCACCGGCTCCGCCTGAACGATAGGTATCAATTTTAAAGTCTTTTTCGTTGTATTCTACGGCAACTTCTTCAGCTTCGGGAAGAACAGCTACTGTAACGGTTGACGTGTGTACTCTGCCTTGGGATTCCGTTTCTGGTACACGTTGAACACGGTGAACGCCACTTTCATACTTCATCTTGGAATAAGCACCCTTACCGTTAATCATAAATACGGCTTCCTTTACACCGCCAAGTTCGGTTTGGTTGACGTTAATATCTTCCACTTTCCAACGAAGTCTATCTGCAAAGAAATGATACATTCTCATAAGTTCATATGCAAAAAGTGCAGCTTCTTCGCCACCTGCACCACCACGAATTTCTATAATAACGTTCTTTTCGTCCATGGGGTCTTTGGGCAAGAGCATTATCTTTATTTCGCCTTCCAACTTATCTTTTTTATCACGCAAATCATAGTACTCGATTTCTGCCATTTCCGCCATTTCTTTGTCGTCGGCCTTCATCATTTCCTTACAATCTGCCATTTGCTCTTGGTAAGTAAGATATTGTTCGTACGCTTCTACGATAGGGCCAAGTTGCGAGTGTTCCTTTACTAGCTTTTGCCACTCTTCTTGCTTTGCAACTATTTCCGGTTTGCCGATGAGCTCGTTGAGTTCGGCGAAGCGTGCACGCATAAAATCTAATTTTTCAAACATATTATTCTCCCTTGCGGATTATCGCTACCCTATCTATAGGGGGATTATTATAGTCTTTTATGAACTCTACGGTGCCAAAAAGCTCTTCTATTGCTTCCTTTTGACCTATGCCTATTTCCAGCATAAGAACTCCGTTTTCGTTCAAATAATTTTTATATTCCTTTGCTATCTTGCGATAAATATCAAGACCATCAACACCGCCATCGAGAGCAAGACGTGGTTCGTAATCTTTTACTTCATGGTCGAGCGTCAAAACGTCTTTCGTAGGAATATAAGGGGGATTTACGACTATCAAGTCGTATTTACTTTCTATTTTTTCAAACAAATCGCTTTCCACAAACGTTACGCTTGCAAAAAGTTCGTCATTGTTGCGTTTTGCTACTTCGAGTGCTTCCTTGGAAACGTCACTCGCCGTAACTTCAGCGTTGGAATTAAGGTCTATGGTGATTGCTATCGCACCGGAACCCGTGCACATATCAAGCACTCTTACTTCTCGTTCGCCTATTGCCTTTAATGCTTGTTCTACCAAAATTTCAGTATCAAAACGTGGTATAAGCACCCTATCATCTACGATAAAATCTTTACCGTAAAAGTTGGCTTTTCCTAAAAGATATTGTAAAGGAGCTCCTTCTTCCACCCTTTTGCGACAAATTACAACGGCTTTTTCGGCTATATCCTTATATAATACCTTCTCTTTACTTAACGCAAGGCGGTTTTCTAAGCCCAAAAGACTCATTAGTATTTCTTCGTTTTCATACTCACGGTCGTTTATGGCTTTTAGGTCTTCAAGCGTCTTTTTAATGGTTACGGAAGTACGGAAAGACGTCGTTTCCTTTTCCTTGTCCGCTTCAAGTTCAAGCACGGTATTAAAAGCAGCGATTGCAACTTCTATCATGCTTTCGTCAGGTTCTTTGGTAGTAATTAATTGCATCGCTCTGCCGGGAGCTTTGAATATGCGGGCAAAAACGTTGTCGAACTTAGCAAAAAACTTGAGTGCTTCATAACTGAGTCCTGCTATAAGCGGAAGAGCTCCTATGCGAATTAATATTTCATATATTTGCTTTTCCGGTTTCCAACCGCTTAAGGCTTCTATCAAAGAGAAGAAAACAGCAAAAAACAAT
Source organism: Candidatus Stercoripulliclostridium sp. (assembly GCA_045594145.1). Classification (GTDB taxonomy): domain Bacteria; phylum Bacillota; class Clostridia; order Christensenellales; family DTU072; genus Stercoripulliclostridium_A. The sequence goes on from JAZNYA010000204.1 coordinate 3,071, forward strand.
ATGGATACCATCATTACGATAAACATAAAATTGGTACCGCATCTATCGTGTATGCGAGAGTGTTTCTTTACGTTTTCGGGCGTCAATTCTTCCCCCGCTTCATAGCATGCTATCGTCTTATGCTCTGCACCATGATACGAAAAAAGCCTTTTTATTTCTTTCATGGAAGATACGGCAAGCAGATAACCCATAAAAATGGCTATTCTGACCAAGCCAAGTGCCAAATTTTCCACAAAATTAGCCCAAACACCAAGTGGGCTCATATCTATAAGCCCAAATACAAAATTCTTTATTAGGGTGGGAACGATAATAAATAAACCTACCGCAAACACCAATCCTAAAACAAGCCCGATATAAGTAGCAAGTTTAATGGTGTCTATCTTCAAGTGCTTTTGTAGCCACAAATCTACTTTTGAAGGTTCGCTTTCTACTTCTTCGCCATAAACTTCGCCCGAACGCATTATAAGCCCGGACCCGCCTATAAGACTATTTACAAAACTCAAAACGCCTCTTACGACGGGAATTTTATAGGCAATAGATTTGTTTTCCGGTAGGCGTTTGCTCTCTACTTGAATTTTACCATACGGGTCTCTTACGGCAACTGCTTCTGCAGTCTTACCACGCATCATTACGCCTTCAAGTACAGCTTGTCCACCTATGTTGGTACAATTTTTCCTTGCCATTTCCTTAATTTAACAAAATAGGTGCAGATTCAACTGCACCTACCTAGAAATTGATGTTTTTTAAACTTATTTTCTGCCGTAACGCTTGTTGAATTGGTCAACTCTTCCGCCTGCGTCTACAACCTTTTGTTTACCGGTGTAGAAGGGGTGGCATTGGCTACAAATATCAACTTTGAGAACGTCTACGGGCTTAGTGGTGCCTGCTCTGAACTTTGCGCCACATGCACAAACAACGTCAACAACTTTATAGTTAGGATGGATTTTTTCTTTCATATCTATTACCTCGTTTGCTCGTATTTTCTTTTAAAGTGCTTAACTATTATAATTATAATATTTAAGTATGTCAACTAAATTTAAGCGACAATCTATATTTTTTGCCTTATATCGCCCTATTAAACCCTAATTACCGCACCTTGATACCTAAATCGGTCTTCAGACATCTCTTCAAAGAGCTCACGGGCTTCTTTTATGGGCACGATTTTATCAATGAAACCTTCAAAGTTCAGTATCTTTTGTGCAAGCACGTTTATTGCAGAATTGAACTCACTTATTCCGCTACTTACGCCCTTTACCGTCAATTTGTTTCTTACAATCATGCCGATATCCGCTTCTTGACGTGGAATATAATTATCGCTCAAAGATGCTATAATACAATCTCCACCACGAGCAGCAAGCGAATATATGAAAGCCGGCGTAACGTTATCAAGTGCATGTTGAACGGTGTGGTCAGCCATCCTTCCGCCGGTTATGGAAAACACCTTTTTTCTTACGTCTTCTTGTCTTTCATCGATAGTGTAATATACACCTTTCTTTTCGGCAAGCTTCAAAAAGCGATTGTCCGCACTTATTACAATGGGAATTGCTTGATAATAAAGTGCCAATTGAGCGGTAATATTCATAAGAAGAGAACCGCCTATTAGGGCTATATATTCGCCCTTTTCGGGCTTGATTTCGTTAATTATCTTTAATGCAACTGCAACGGTGTCGGCAAAAATTGCTTCGTCTTCCTTAACTTCTTCCGGGAAAGGTATGACGTTATCGATAGGCATAGAAACGAAATCTCTTAGGAATCCGTCCTTGTGAATGCCGTAAACGTCGATTTCATCATAATCTTCGTCTTCGGGTTCGTTGGGGTTAATGTATGGATTAAGTAGCACTCTCGAGCCAAGTTTTAAGCCGTATTCGGGACGGTCTTCGCTAACAATCGCCGTTGCCATACGACAAGGAACCCTGGGATACTCTATGTCCAGCTTGCCTTCGTATACGGAAAGGTCTGCTAACGTGGGGTATACCATGCTAACCTTTAATTTTACTTGCTCTTCCGGTGGATTGTTTTCAAGCTCGATTACTTTAAAATCCTTGTTGCCACTTGCGGTATAAAGTTTCATCCGTCGCTCCTAACTAAAAGTAGGTTTATTATACCACAAACGATGGTTGTTTGCAATACATATTTTCACTTAGCAACGTTTTTTTATTTTAATAATAAAGCCCCTATTTCCGCAACGTCGCCCGCCCCCAAAATAAGCACGACGTCACCCCGTTGAATCTCGCCCAAGATGTCACGAACGAGTTCTATTTCCGTGTTATAATAGCGAACGTTAGCCCCACCTTCTTTTGCCTTCAAAAAGAGCTCATAGGCACTTTTTCCACCTTCTTCTTCCCTTGCCAAATACTCTTTTAAAAAGAAAGTTTCATCGCTTTCTAGGAGTGCCAAAACGAACTCGTCGAATAGCGATTCCGTCCTTGAGCGAGTGTGCGGTTGGAAAATGGTAATAAGTCTTCCATATCCATGCATTTTCTCCCTTGCCGTTTTTAGCGTTGACTTAATTTCCGTAGGATGATGGGCATAATCACGATAGAATCTAACCCCCTGCCTTTCTCCCAAAAATTCAAATCGTCCTGCTACTCCTTTAAACTTTTCTATGCCACGGCGGGCTACATCCCTATCAACTCCCAATGTTACCGCACAAGCAAACGCAGATAGTGCGTTGTATACGTTGTGGTATCCCGGAACGTTTAACCTTATATCACAATTTGGGTGTCCTTTTTGCTTTATTCGGAATCCGTATTCCCCATTTCCATAATTTATTATATTAGTAGCAGTTAAATCTGCAGTATTCTCAATTGCATAAGTGAGCATATCTTTATAGGTGCTTTTGAGAATATCATAATACTGCGAATCTGCATTTAAAATTAACGTTCCGCCTTCTTTGACGTTAGATGCAAACGACAAAAAAGAAGATATTAATTCATCTTCATTCGAATAAGTATCGGGGTGGTCCATTTCCACGTTTAATACTAAAGCGATATCCGGCTCAAGAGCAAGAAAACTCCTGTTGTACTCGCAAGCTTCCGTCAAAAAAACTTCTTCTCCCTTATAAATCAAATTCCCAAGCTCGGTTTTACCGCCGACGTGAGCTGTAAACGCCGTACCATATTCGCAAAGTATTTTGCTTATCATTGCGGTAGCCGTCGTCTTACCATGCGTGCCGGCTACGGCTATCGTTTTATCAAAAACCTTGCTAACTTCAAAAAGAAAATATTCTCTCGATATCATCTTTTTGCCACCACGCAGTGCTATTTGATACTCGGGATGATTGCGTTTTATCGCTCCACTATATACTATAAGGTCTGCATCCAAAACGGTTCTTTCATTTTCGCCAATGTATACGCTGGCACCCCACTCAACCAACTCTTCTACGTTTTTGGAATACGACCTATCCGACCCGCTCACCCTGTGTCCCCAGGTTAAAGCAAGTTTGGCTAAGGCACTCATACTGATGCCACCAATTCCTATAAAGTGAATTTTTATGTTTTTTTGATTTTTTAGCATACCCTATTCTATGCAAAAGCATGATATAAGGTGTAAAAATATTAAAATTTATGCTTTTTTAAATAAAATTTTTAAATTCCCTATTGAATTAACTTCTTTTTTGATATATACTTTAAATAGCTCGCTTTGTGTAACTAACTTTGTGTATTATCATCAAAACTAAAGAGGTGGATATGCAAGTTACCGATGTGCGTATTAAGCTTATTAATCAAGACGAATCCAAACTACGAGCTGTAGCAAGCGTAATTATAGATGGTTCTTTCGTCGTTCATGACATCAAAGTAATTGAATCAAAAGAAGGTGGCTGTTTTATTGTTATGCCTTCAAGAAAAGCTCCCGATGGTACTTATCGTGATATTGCCCATCCGTTAAGCACCGAAGTTCGTGAATACATGCGTGATAAAATTCTTGCTGCTTATGAAGTAGCACTCAAAGAAAATTAATCGTTTTTATTTTCGTAATAATTAAAATCTATCTTACCCATTTGCGTACGCTTTATTTCCTTTTCCAAAACAAACTTTCTGGGAACGGCATAGCGTACTATTTCTCGTTCTATTTTTCTCTTAATTCTATTTTCGAGCGAAGAAGTCAATTCGACTCCGTCCGCAAGTTGAAGGTGTAATCTAATATAGGGTTTGCCGTTTGCATCATAAGCACGAGCAGAACAGCACTCGACTACTTCTTCTATCTCCCTAGCAACTCTTTCTATTTCTTGTGGGAAAATATTTATTGCCCCTATCTTAATACTTCTCTTCCTTCTTTCTTTGTAGAAAAGATATCCGTCTTCATCAAGATAACCAAGGTCTCCCGTTTTTAAAAATTCCTTACCATCTATGATTACCGTATTTTTATTTTCATCACCAAGATAGCCGTTCATAAGCGAAGGAGTAGAAACGTAAATTTCCCCTATTTCACCTACTCCACATTGTTTGCCGTCTTCGTATATTCTAATTTCATTACCCTTTAAAGCTTGACCTTGCGAGCCCGGCTTGGTTTTACCCTTTATGCCAACAGTTACTACCGATGCCGTTTCGGTAAGACCATATCCTTCCACTATTTCCGCATTGCTACCTGCAGATTTTAAAGCACTATCAAATTTCTCTTTAACAAAGGAACTTAAGCTATCTCCACCACAAAAAGCATTAACAACGTCTTTTAGTCTACCATCATAAAGACTCTTTACGCCCAACATCTTACGATACATTGCCGGCACCCCTGCCAGATGGGTAACGCCGTGTTTCTTTATGAGTCTAACGCTTTCCCTTGGTAAAAATCTGGGTTCCAGTATAATTCTACAAGAAAGAGCTATAGTATGTGCACAAACGCCTAGGCCAAATCCATGGAAAATGGGTAACGACATAAGCATGGCGTCTTTTTGTGCATCATAAGTTTTTTCGGGATGAACGGTCGTTAAAATTGCGTTTGCAAGATTATTTAATGCAACGCTAGAAAGTACTGCTGTTTTAGGCTCACCCGTCGTTCCGCCGGAGTGAATATACGCTACTGCATTACTTCCATCGCTTACTACCGGAACACACTTTTCGTATTTTAAAACTTTTTCAAAATATAACGACTTATTTGCAATCGATTTAATTGCATATAGCACTTTCAAAATCGGTCTATAATAGAACGGTGAGCAAAGAACTACCTTTACGCCAAGTTCAGATAAAATTTCTCTATGCTTTTCATGCAAAGCATCATACAAAAACAGCACTTTCGTGTTAGTGGAAAGAAGTATTTTTTTAAGATGTAACGTAGGAAGCCTAGGATTAATCAAGTTACAAACGCTTCCTGTAGCAGCACAAGCATACAAAGTAAAAATTGCTTCCGGAATATTAGGTAGCATTACTCCAACAGAGGCACCGGCAAAACCTTCTTTAACCAAAAAACCGCCTACTTTAAGTATGCTATCTATAGTTTCACCTACGCTGAACTTTTTTTCATAGTATTCAATTTTGGTTATTTCGGTATTGGGGTTGCACCTAAGCAAACTACCGAATATATCTTCATTTAACAACATATAATTAATATACAATAAACACGCATAAATTTCAATAGAAAAAAAGCGTGAAAGTTAATTTTAGCGAGGTAAATATGTTATTAAGTGAAATTGTAAACAAACGTGTGATAACCATTGACGACGGAACGTGTTTAGGTGTAGTCATAGGTGCATATCTACATAAGAGCAACCATGATTGCCCGGCTTTGCTACTGGATAACGGCAATCAAATTAGTTTAGACGACCTTTATTGCGTAGGAGAAGTAATAATCATCCTTAAATCCAGCCAAGAAGTTATTCCGATTGACGAGTATTTTAAGATTTCCATAAACCAAGAAATTATATTGGTAGACGGCTCCAGACTTGGCAAAGTAAAAGACCTTACGATTAAGGGAAGAAAAAACAAAGGGCTTATTACTGCAGACAAAGGGGAAGTAAAAGCCAAATGCCTAGTAACTTGCTCCAATAATATAATTATCGCAAACCCAACGTATAGGCAACTAAAACCTAAAATTAAAGAGCCCGTAAACGAAATTTTACAACTTGATTCTCCAAAAGAAAACATTTCTTATAATACCACCGGCAGTTCTCTCATAAGCCCTGCTTCCTACGATTTCCTAATAGGTAAAAAGGTAAAGAGTGAAGTTAGCGACATCAACCGCTCTTTCGTTCTTATGGCGGGAACAGTAATTACGGAAAGAATAATTTCCAACGCAATAAAAGCAGGAAAGCTTACGGACCTAGTAAACAAATCAAGATAGAAGAAGCACTCTTACGAGTGCTTCTTCTTTTAATTATACTTCCCTAAAACTACAAGAGTCGCATTTACAGCAATTTTTAGGGGCTTCGTTTCCGTAATGCATAGTACCACAATTACGGCACATATACTTCTTTCCAGCCGTTCCTTCTGCGTTTTCTACGCCATAGCTAGCATCAAAGCCTATATCGTTTTGGGCATTATTATTAACGGAATTTCTATCATAAGAATTTCCTACGTTATTAATGCTGTTGTCGTTTTGATACTTATTGGGACTACCGCAGTCGGACGGATTTTGATATTGATTATTCATAACACAAATCTCCTTTATTTGATGTTATTAGTTTGTCCCACTATATAATTTTTATACAAGCCTTAAAAAGCCGTCTTATTTTCCATATAACTCCTAAATACTCCGTCCACCTTTCTTCCACTGGATTTACTAAAGCTTTTAATTAAATCGTTACCACCGGCTACTTTGCCTGCATAGTTTTCATAATACTCTTTCACCGCCTTTTTGAACTTTTCATCGCCACAAACACCCCTTATGCCGTCATACATCAGCACTCCATAACCATACACAAGGTTTGCATATTCCACTTCATCTCTAAACGCACCTAGCTCGTAAGTCAATTTGGGCTCGTATCCCAGCCCGTATTCATACTTAGCATACTCAATATATTTCCTATATCTTTCTTGTTCCTTTTCCATATTTTCTTTTAGTCCCCCTTTATTATATATATCCATATAATAATAGGTTAAATAATTGGTTAGACTTTCGTCCACCCAACACTCTTTATATGAGTTAGAACCCACCTTTAAACCAAACCATTGATGTATTATTTCATGGGCAATAACGAATTTCTTATCCTTCACTCTATCGCTTATGGTCACAAACCCGGAGTACTCCATACCGCCATAATCAAAAGGCGTTTCCACAAGCGTAAACGTCTCAAAAGGATAAGCTCCCACTTCTTTAGAAAAATATGCTATACAATTCCCAATAAATTCCGTATAGTCTTCTTCTTGATAGGCTTGTATTTTTACACCGTCAACGTCCTTTTCGTAAACTGCTTTTTCTTCTCCCACCCAGCAAGCAACGTCCCTTGCATCTTCTATTTTAAACACGCTTTTAACAACTTCGCCCTTAATTTCATCCGAAACCCTATTACCCGAATGAGCAAGCGTATACGTCACGGGATACTCTATGCTTATTACAAAATCATCTTGACTAAAATAATACGGATCCCCCACTTCAGAATATGGCACGACTACAAACTCGCTACCATCAAAAAACGGCACTCTGGGAAAAAAGGCATGCAGATTATAATATCCGTCTCCATGCCCCAATCTCTTCTTCCCTTGTGGCAAACTTACCCTAGAAGAAATTGCAATCTCTTTTGTGGCACTCGGAAGCAACAGAGAGTTTAACTTTAAAGTACCGTTTATGCCGTCAACGTTAAACTCAACGTCGTTTTCTCCATCCTTTACGTTGCTAACCATAACCTTTCCGCCGTCTTTAATATAGGCATTAGGATACAAATAAAAAGGTATTTTATCAATCGTCATAGAAGAATTGTTACGTAGCGTTATTTTAGTTGCCACGTACAATACTTTAGCATTGTCGTCAAGGGAACAATTTACCACATAACTTACGTCAACACTATTGCCCGATTCGCTCTTTTTACATCCATAAAGCGTAACGGATGCAACTATCGATATAACCAACAATATAGCCAATACTTTAATTTTTTTGTTCATATAATATATACGATTATAAAAACTAGTGTTTTATGTGTATTTACTTGCTTTTATGGCGTGTTTTACCTTTTATTTACTGTTTCCAAGTAAAATTAATTTATTCGCTACGTTTTATGCTCGTGATATAATAAAAACACTAAAGATGCTCATAATTTTCCCCCTTATCATAGCGAAAGAGATACAACAAATTTTGTTGTATCTCTTTTGCATTATATCGAATATATTTTTAGACTGGATTTATAGCACAAAAAAAGAGCAAGTAAAATACTTGCTCTTTCCATTTTTGTAACTGTTCTCTTATCTCTTTGAGAATTGGGGTGCTTTACGAGCCTTATGTAGACCGTATTTCTTACGTTCTTTCATTCTCGGGTCACGGGTTAGGAAGCCTGCAGCCTTGAGAGAAGGACGGAGAGTTTCATCTGCCAAGCAAAGAGCTCTTGCTACGCCGTGACGGATAGCACCAGCTTGTCCGGTAGTACCACCACCACTTACGTTAACTGCTACGTCGTACTTATCGAGAGTGGAAGTAAGAACCAAAGGTTGACGAACGATGAACTTAAGAGTTTCTAGGCCAAAGTATTGGTCGATGGTTCTCTTGTTGATAACGATATTGCCTTCGCCACCGGGAATAAGTCTTACACGAGCGATTGCTTTTTTACGTCTGCCGGTTCCCCAGTATTGAACTTTCTTTTTAACAACTTTCTTTGCGGTCATAATTCACCTCTTAGTAATTGAGTTTCAACTCAACGGGTTGTTGGGCTTGTTGCTTATGTTCTGCCCCAGCGTATACGAAGAGTTTAGAGAGCATGTGTCTGCCGATGGAGTTCTTGGGAAGCATACCTTTAACTGCGTGCTTAACTGCGAACTCGGGCTTGGTTGCCATAAGTTTGTCGTAACGGATTTCTTTCAAACCGCCAACATAACCGGTATGGTAACGATAGTATTTCTTTTCCAACTTTTTACCAGTTAGAACAACTTTGTCACAATTGATAACGATAACGTAATCACCCGTATCAACGTTAGGAGTGAAGGTGGGCTTGTTCTTTCCACGAAGAATCATTG
>JAZNYA010000205.1:0-26049 GCA_045594145.1 Candidatus Stercoripulliclostridium sp.
TCGGCAAACGTATACGATAAGACGGGTAAGGAACTCATCTTCGAATTGACGGCAGATAGCTACGACATATTCGATACCGCAACCAACCGTCCTACCGACCTTAACAACCTATACTCCGGTAGAAACGTATCCGTCAACTTCTCCTATGGTGCAACTTCTGCAACCGCAGCAAAGGGAACGAGATGGGATACCACGATTGGTCTAACTATTTACGACATGACCTACGAAAGCGGACTGACCGAAAAATATGAAATCGACCCGTACGGCGTTGATGCATCTAAGGATATGGTACTAGCTCCCTTCGCAGGCATAAACGACGAAGGACAAATGGAAGTAACAGAATATGGTAGCTTCATGACCGCTTCCGGACAAACCTTCGAGTCCAACGTCGTATACAACAGAAGACACTCCTTGACGATGTTTGATACTTACGGCAAGGAAGCAGGCAAGATTGACGTAGAAGGTGGTACCGCAAGATTGTATGCAACCATCGGTAACGACCTTGGTGGATACCAAACCATCACCATCCCCGTCAACTACGCTAACAGAAAGATTACGTCCTTGTTCACCGTAAGCGAAGCAACTCGTGCGTTCGATACTTCACCCGAAGGTCTACCCGTAACGATGCACTTCGAAATCGACCCGTTCGAAACCTACGATAAGATTTATGCATATCCGCAAAAGGGTACTAACGTAGTATACGCAGACGGCATGGTAGGTTCGTTCTCAGTAAGGGGCGACGTAGGCGTCAAGGTAGAATGGGACGACAGCAAGGTAATTCGTTCATACAGCGGTTCCAACACCGGATTCGTTACTGCAACGGTAAGCTACAACGGCAAGTTCGCTCAATCCTTACGCTATAAGGTAATCGTAGAAGACAGAACCGTTACCGGCTTCACCAACGTACTAAGAACCGGCATGGAAGCCATCTATCCGTACCTATACAGCTACGTAGAAGACTTAAGTGCATCGGTAGTAGCAGATTACTTTAACGTCAATAGTGAATTCGTAGTAGAATTCGGCAATATGAGCCGTGATATCTATGAAAAATCTATTGTCTTCAAGCTGGGAGCAGATGCAAGCAACAACAGCCTAGCATACGAAGGAAGCAAGATAGTAATAGGCGAAAGCGAAAAAGAAATGAAGATGAACTTCGTCTTAGACGGTGCAAGGGGACTTGGACATAAGGGTAAAGACGCAAGATTCTACATCACTATCCCCGGCTTCGGTCTTGGTTCACACGGACAACAACTAGCAAGGTTCGACGTTCCGGTAGCTGAGTCCTACGTACACGGCGTAAGATTCTACGACGCAATGAGCGGACTAAGCGAAGACGACGAAAACGCATATACCTTGAACTACATGCAATGGCTAGAACAAAACGACCCCGATGCGTTCGAGCCTAGCGATAACGGTAAAGCATCCATCTGGCGTTGGGAAAGCCTATACGGAGATTACTACTACGATACCTACTTCATAGATAATCCGTATTACTTCATCTCTAAGGGCGGTGTTCCCGTACCGACGCAAGCAAGGGTTTACGTTGGACCGAAGATGGAAAACAGCTATCAACAATACGGCGTCCTTACCAACGCAACATACTCCTTCATGAGTGAAACGGCTTGGGACAGAGTTGTTAATAACCGCTCGAGAATCAAGTTCAACGTACTAGACCACACCGCAGCGTTCCAACTCGACCTAGACGGACAAGTTTATAAGTTCAAGTTCAACATCTCTGATGAATGGATGCTCGATACTCAAAAACTTGAAGACGTATTATTCTCAGAAGGCCATGCTTATGGTAAGGAAGAAGTCATCTTGATGCCCGGCAACGAAGTATTGAGAGACAAGACCGGTTCAATACTACAAGTTTCCACTCTCGGTGGCGACCCGATAGTACCCGGAACCGAAATCTACAAGAACGACGTTTACACCATCACCTTCCCGAGCGGACGTCAATTCGTATTCGAAGGAGTAGCCGGTGGCGGAACGTACAGCAACAACTACATGAAGTGGAACTTCGACATGGTAAACTGGAACGCAGATTCTACCATAACCCAATACGCAACCATGACGCTAGGCGGAAGGGGCGGACAAACGGTAAAATGGGCATTCTACGTTAACAGAGCCAAGGTACTCGTTAACAACTCGATACCGACCATGTACTCCATGAAAGTAGGCGAAAGCATTGAACTTGAAAAGACCTATAAGCAACTCTTCACCGGAACGACCTTGAACCAAGCAAGAGATATCCCCATCACGTACTCTAAGGGAATGTCCAGCTTCTACTCGGTAGGTGCTTCCAACAACGACACTTACCCGCTCGGCATAAAGAGAGAAGGTTCATCCTACGTAGTAACTTCCGAAAGACATACTCCTTCCAACCACTACTCCTACGATGATGGCGATGGCGAAAAGAAGAGCGATGGCTCCGGATACGTTGGATACATCACTTGGGATGCAACCGAATTCCGTGCATACCCCAACCCGAAGAAAGCAGTAGGCGGTAAGATAGTATTCTCTGCATACCGTGACCCCATCATCAACGATGCAGAAATTGCCGCTAAGAACGGACTCGGTAAAGGACCGTATGACAACTTGAAGAGCTTTGGTGCATACATCCACCACCCCGACGCAATGTTCGGATATAGCGAAATCAGACCGCTAATACCTGGCGAATGGATGTACCCGCAAGATATGAACTCAGTAGGTACTATCAAGGTAAACAATGGCTTCGTAACAATGCCTAAGGAAGCTACTACCTATAAAGTAACTTACAACAACTCGACGTTCATGCAAACTTCAGTACCTGTAATTAAGGTTGCAACCAACTCCAAGTTCGACCTAAGATACTTGCCGACCATAAGCGTAACCGAATACAGACCGAACGTAGAAGTTGTAGACGGATTCATCGATTTAAATTCCGAAACCATCCCCGGATTCGAGTGCGACCTAATGTACCTAATCCCGTGGCAAAATGCATCCGTACACTTCACACGTAACCCCGAAGACCCGACCAAGTGGAACCCCTTGCAAAACACCTATGGTGAAAAAGAAATGTCACTTGAAGAAATCACTACGGAACGTGCTTACCAAAACGGCAGATACACGCTCGTAACCACTATGGACTTTGGCGGAAGCAACGTAATCACGGTATGCTGTTCAATAGACATCGTCTAATGGAACGGAAACGTTAAAAACAAAGGCTCAGGAAACTGAGCCTTTTGTTTTGCCCAAAGAAGTATCAATTTTTGGCATATTGACGATTATACTATTTCATAGTATACTTTATTTGTATAGATATCTACTCGGGTAAATTATGAGAAGAAACATGAAAAAGATGAAGGTAACAAGTAAAATAATATTTATGCTTTTCGTTGCGGTAATTTGTGCCGTAGCGTTAACGTGTTTAAATTTCGAAGGAGAGTCCGTCATAGAAGCATCCGCACTCAAAGAAGGATATGAATACGGCGATTTTACTTTCCTGCGAGAAATGGAACTGGCAAGCGGACAAACGGCGTATTACTACGAAAGTGGCAACGAATACTATTCATATGCCCATGACGGAGACGGCTATTTGCTCGTTAAAGACGAAGACAAAGGAACTCTCGACTATGCCGTTAATGAAGGCGGAAAGCCCGTTTCCAGCGGTGTCAGCTATGCTTCAAGCCCAACCGACGTATCCAAAGTTGCAAAAATGCAAATAGGTGAAATGGATTTGGGTGCAATAGAAGGGGAAGGATTAGACGGTATGACGATAATAGATACCGCTCCCGTTCTTGCAAGCGGTACCGACTACGTTTCCATAGTAAACCTTACCATCTTTATTTCTTTTAAGGGAGAAACTTTTAACCCCAGCCAAGAGCTCGTAAGCATGTTTAACGGCTCTAACGTTTCTTTAAAAGACTACTATCAATCGATTAGCAACGATAGAGTTAACATCAATTCCCAAATAGCATATAATACCGATAATACCGTTTACGTCTATCAAGACAGCGAAAGACGTGATTACTATAACACCAATGGTTCTTCTCGTTGGGCAAGAGAATCTGCTCTAATAACCAACGCAATCAAGGGAGCAAGAGAGCATTTTAACATTGGCTCCGGTGTCAATCTTGACGTCAACGGCGACGGCTATATAGATTCCGTTTCCGTCATAGTACACGGTAAATCCAGCTCTACTTGGGGTTCTTTGCTTTGGCCCCATAGCGTTAGCCTTGATGCAGTAGACGGAGAAAATAACTATACCCTTGTTAATAACGTAAAAGTAGGAAAGTATTCCTTTAACTTCTCCGATAGCATAACGCTAGGCGTTCTTGCACATGAAACGGCTCATAACCTAGGGGCTCCCGACTTGTATCACTATGGTGCAACCACCCAAAACCAAGATATCGTTACCGTTGGTAAATGGGACCTTATGGAAATGGATTTATCCACACCCCAATACCTTCTTGCATATATGCGTAAAAACTACATAGGCGGTATTGCGGATAGCCAAATTGGTACCATAAGCGAAAACGGAGTTTATTCCCTTAAACCCGTTACGGAAACGGAAGAAAGCGACGTTATAGCGTACAAAATCCCGACGTCCAAAGAAGAATACTTTATGGTCGAGTATCGTAAAGTTACCGAGTCCGGTTATGATTCCTTGCTCCCCGGCAGTGGCCTTATCATTTACCGCATAAAAGAACCTGCGGATTTTAGTGCATCCAGGGGTAATATGGACGCCGTATATAAAGGCACCGGAAAATACGCAGACGAAGTTTACGTATTCCGTCCGTCCATACAAATGACGGGTCTGGAACCCTTCGTTGCGGATAGATATAACCATAGCCGTTACGATATCGATAGGGCATATCTTTCACCCAGCAACCCCGACTTTTCTAAGGTAGGCAAAGAAAAAGCAACCGGTCTATATGATTTTGAAACGATATATTTTAGCGACGGCACGAACAGCGATATCATCATAGAAGCTCTTTCCATGAACGGCGACAGCTTGGAGTTTAGCGTAAAGCTGGGTCAAGACATGGTAGAAGACGATTATTTTGACGATAGAATAGAGCTTGTTTCCGCTGACGTTGCCAACACCACCGATTTTGCAGGCGTTGTTGCCGAATTAGAGTTTGGCACTTTAAATCCACGCTATCTTTCCGGATTGCAAGTCGAACTACAAGATGAGAGCGGAAACAAGATAGTTTCCAACTCTATCAACCTAGGTAGATTCCTTGCCGAATATAACGGCGGTATGAGAAACACAACTTGTAACTTTATTTTTGCATCCAAAGGTAAAGAACACAGCGGTGGAATATTTAGCCTTGGCTCTTTCATAAACGATAACGTACCCAAGAAAGCCGTTTTAAAGGTAGAAGATGCCGATGGTGATGAAAAGGTACTTGGAGAAATAGTCGTTACAGATAGTGCGGGCTTTGGTTGGGATACCATAGTAAACTCAAAAACCGAACTCAAGGCATCCATTGTTGCATCCACGAGAATGACGGTAGGCGTAAAGAGAGACGGCTCCGTGGATGCTAGTGGCGGAGATACTTATACCACGGGACAATGGGCAGTAGAAGGAATAAGCGGAGTAACTAGCGTTGCACTGGGATATACGCATACCTTACTGCTTACCGAAAGTCTTAACGTAATAGCAGTAGGCGACGATAACTACTTGGAAACCATGGTTTCTTCTTGGCATGACGTCAAAGCCGTGGCGGCGGGTACTTATTGTAGTTATGCACTAAAGACGGACGGCACCGTCGTGGCGACGGGACTAAACGACAAAAACCAACTTGAAGTTTCTTCTTGGCAAGGCATAAAAGCCATTTCCGCAATGGGCAAGAGAGTGGCAGGCCTAACCATTACCGGAGAAGTTAAGGTAGCGGGAAACTTTAGCGATGCGGAAAAAGCAATGGCTTTAGGACTTAGTGGCGTAAAACAAATTGCCGTTGGTCTAAATTATATGGCAGTCCTTAAGGATGACGGAAGCGTACAAGTAATAGGCATAATGCCCAGTTTAGACCTTTCTAAATTCCAAAACGTTGCCAAGATATCTGCCGGAACCCACCATATTTTAGGACTTACCAATGACGGCGAAGTCGTAGCAACCGGGGATAACTCGTATGGACAATGCTCGGTTAACGGCCTATACGACATTATTGACGTTGCCGGCGGTGAGTATCATAGTGCTTTCTTGAGAGAAGACGGTGTAGTAGAATTTAGGGGACTAAATTCCACCAAATACGAAGTTGACAAAGGCGTTGGCAACCTACTTTACGACAACTATATTGCCGTTAACAAAATAAGTGGAGTTACCGGAGCATCCGGTGGCAAAATAAAAATTGCCAAAGGCTCGGAGTTCCCCATAGTCGTTCACAACGAGCCAATCAACGCAACCTACGTTAGAATGCTCTTTACGTCTTCCGACCTTAGCGTAGCAGACGTAGTAGCAACGGGAAGGGATGCCGCTCTTATTACGGCAAAGGAAATCGGCTCTTCCGTATTAACCATAAAAGATAACGGCTCGGGTCTAACTTATACCGTACAAATAGAAGTATATGAAGATAAAAAGCTGGAAGGCATTGAGTTTACGGAAAGCGAAAGAAGTATAGTTAAGGGCGAAAAAGCCTATTTAACCATCAATTTCTTACCGCTAGACGGCGATTTTAGTGCCCTGACTCCTTATTTTACCACTTCTAACGCAGAAGTAATCGCCGTATCCATTACCGGACTTATGGAAGCAGTTGGCGAAGTTGGTGAAAGTGCGATAATTACTGCAGAAGCAGGGGGCTTTACCGCAACCATAAAGGTAACGATAGTAGGTACGGTAAGCAAGATAGAAGTAGACACAATGGGAAAATCTACGCTATATCGTTACGGCGAAGAGCTGGAACTTTCCAGGTATAATCTTATTGTAACCATGCTTTCCGGACAAGAAAGAGTGGTTATGTCCAAAGATATGATTAGCGGTTACGATAAGTACGACAAAAAGTCGCTATCCCAAACGCTAACCGTAACTTATATGGGCGTGACGACGACTTTTAACGTTGCCGTTAGAGATTACGTTGTCAAAGTAGAAAAAGTAGAAGAACCCAAGAAAAAGTATCTTTATAACTACGACTTGGATGAAGAAAGCGGTGGCTTTAAGGTTTATATGGCATCCGGCGAAGTGCAAGGACCCAACAAGTTCTCAAAAAGCAATTATACCGGCTATCGCAAGGACGTAATAGGCGTTCAAAACGTAACTTATACCTATACGGATGCTACTTGGAACACCTTCTTCACGTTCGAAGAAGAAATAACCGTAGTCGATTACGTAAACTCCATAGCCTTCCATCCCTTGCGTACGTCATATCTTTACGGCGAAGAGCTTGATAGGCACGAATTCGTAGACCTAACGATGATGAGCGGAGCCATAAGGCAAGTGCAACTAATAGAGTGTTCCGTTAAAGACGAAGACACGATAGAAAGTGATGAAACTTCTCCCTTATACGCTCTTTATAGCTTAAGAGTAGGGGCTCATAGGTTGAAGATAGGCTACTTTGACCAAGAAGTACAAGCAGAAAAAACGACCACCATTATCATCAACGTGGATATTGTTGGCGAATTTGTAACAAGCGGTAGAGATGAAGAAATATCGGCGTACTACTATGAAATAGGTGGCAATCTTTACGTTACCATTAGCCTTGTTCAAAACGGCGTTAAAGACGTAGCAATAAAGGAATATGCAACGGAAAACGACAACGCATATTTCAAACTTTATACGTTAGGCGAAACGGAAACGGCTTTCGATAGTAGCATAAAGGTAAAGCAAGACGCACTCATTAAGATATTCGTAAAGAGACAAACCATAACCGGTGGTAGTGTGGAAGTCGTAGACGTGGAAATTTGGAGTTTGGCAATAAACGCTCAACCCATGGAAAAAATAACGGCAGTCAGCATAAAAGATTCCGCAGTAACCAGTTATAGATACGGACACGTAATAAACAAAGAAGGCACGGATATCGTTTTAATTAAGACGCAAGAAGATGGCTCCACGCAAGAAGTTGCCCCTATGGAAATCGTTTATAACAGCGAGCTAATCGGCACTCAAACGATAAAGATAAGATATTTTGATTTCTGGCTAGAGTTAGAAATAGAAATTTACGATTATCTGGTTGCATTTGCAGAAGTGGAAACAATATCAATAACTTGGGGCGAAGAAGTTAGCTTTGAAGTATACGGCATATTTGCTCGTGGCGGAAGAAGACTCCTAAGCGATAGTGAATACGCGGTATCGAATTATTCCGATACGCAAGTAGGCGACCAAACCATCACTATAACTTATGCTTTTGATGAAAGCAAATATACCACCTTTAACTTGAACATCCAAGACTTATTCAAGAGCATAACGGTAAAGGATGAACCGAGAAAGACGTATGAAGTTGGCGAAAGCTTCAATACTCGCTCCACTTATACCATAACCATGATAAGCGGTGCAACAAAGGTTATAAATTATAACGATACCGACTTCTATTATACTCCGGAATTCAACTCCAAGATGGAAGTAGTAGGCATAGAGCAAAGAATTACCATTTACTATCGTGGAGAAGGCGTTTCCACTCCCACTGTGGTATGGACGGGCAACTGCTTCGTTCCCGATTTCGTTACCAGGTTGGAAGTAGTAAGTGCTTCTTCCAAGAGTGAATATAAGTACGGAGAAGAATTGAGCATCGCCGTTAGAGCATATTACGCAGCATCAAGCAACGCTTCCAAGATTTTGAACAAGGCTTTGTATACAACGAGCTATAATTCAAAAGAAGTGGGCGAGCAAACTATAACTATCACTTACGTCTATAACGATAAGACGTATACTACCACCTTCAAACTAGCCGTTGTAGATACCGTAAACGCAATAAAGGTAGATAAGGTCCCCAATAGAACTTCCTATGGATTTGGTGAAGTAATAAGCTGGACGGGGGCGAAAGTAAGCGTAACCTATTCGGCGGCGGGCGTTAAGGCGTATGAAGGTAATGCGATAAAGGAACAATTAAACGTAAGTTATACTACGCTAATTAGCGGGCAACAAAAGGTAACCATAGAGAGTGGCGGACAAAGTGCTTTCTTTAATATAACCGTTTCCAAGGAAGGACAATCGGCGGAAGGTACCAATACCGAAAATATAACCGTAAACGCACAAAAGAAGGAAGTATATCTTTTAAGCCCTGCAACAATTGGCGAAGTAGCAAATTCCGTTAACGCAAGCAAGTATCTAACCAAAGAATATCATAGCAAACAATACTCCGTCGTAGACCTATCACAAGGCTCGCAAAAGAGTGCCGGCACCGGCGATAAACTGCTATTCATAAACGCAGAAGGCGTGGTTGTTTTCACCTTTAACGTATATTTAAAGGGCGACGTAAACGGCGACGGCAAGATTAACTCGGGCGACCTTGACGGCATGGCGGAAATGCTTGCAAAGGGCACGGCAAAAGACGAAGTAATGGACTATGATAATAACGGCAAAACCAACCTTACCGACCTTGTAAATTATGCAAGAGAAACCAGCGGTCAAGCCCCCAAGGAAGTACCCGTTCACGACGTAGCAAAAACGCTTATCGCAACCCCATCAAGACTAAAGGGCAAGGAGAAGAAGTATGAATAAGAAAATATTAAAAAGCGTAATTATATTAGTGGTTGCGTGCCTAATTCCCGTACTTCTTCTTACGGCTTGTGCCAATGAAAAGAACGTTTCTTCAATCCAAATAGTACAAGGCTCATTTAAGGAAATATACGCTCTTGATGAAAACATAAACCTTTCCCACGCAAAACTGCTCGTAACCTATACGGACGGAAGTACGGCAAACGTATCCGTAACGAGTGCGATGGTTTCGGGCTTCGATACGTCTACTACAACTACGGGAAGAACGCTAACCGTAACCTACAAAGGCAAGAGTGCAAACTTTATCTATAAGGTTCAAAACTCCGTTTCTGTAGAAACTGCGTTTAGGTTTAATTTGGGAGTTGCTGAAAACGAAGCCAAAAACGGCTATGAAGTTAGCATTAAAGCCCAAAATGTAGGGGACGGCATATATGCGTTAAGATTTACCCTTTCTACTTCCGGCGGAATTGCTTTAATTGAGCCCACCCTTAAATTAGGTAGCGAATTTAAAATGCAAATATATTCTTCTTCCGCAAGTTCCATGGTAATTGTAGTCTATTCGGATTCCGGATATGATAGCGTACCGGAAGGAGCAGAGATATTCGCAGTAAAGGCAACCAAACCTAACGAAAAAGGAACCATAAATATACAAAACGCTTCAGTTTCCGATGGAGCAAACGACTTTATAGTACCGCAAGCGGAATACAAAATAGGAGAATAAGATATGTTACCAATCGTACCAAAACCGGTTAAGGAAGAAATATTTTCCACTAAAACTTATGATTACGACTTGAGTATTGCAAGAGAACTCACGGATGATTCCATACCAAAGAGCGGATATCAACTTACGATAGACGATTTTGGTATTACCATAAAGGCAAGCGATGCGGACGGATTCTACTATGCAAAAATAACGCTCCAAAACCTAAAAGACATGGGAGATTTGCCCAACTGCGAAGTATTGGACTACCCCAAGTATTTTTACCGTGGCTATATGCTGGACTGTGCTCGCCATTATCACTCGATTGATAGCATCAAAAGGGTGATAGATGCGGTTGCTAAGTTCAAGATAAACGTTTTCCATTGGCACTTGACGGATGACCAAGGCTGGAGAGTGCAAGTGGACAAGTATCCGCTTTTGACGGAAAGTGCATCGTATCGTGCAGATACTCGTGGCGACGGCATACCCGTACACGGCTACTATACGAAGGCGGAAATGAAGGAGATAGTGGAATATTGCAAGGGATATCATATGGAAGTATTGCCGGAGTTTGATATTCCCGGGCATACTGCTGCCGCAATTAGTGCATATCCGTATCTTGATTGCTTCGGCTCCCAAATAGACGTAAAGAATAGCTTTGGAATACATCCCGAAGTTCTTTGTGCAGGCAAAGAAAGCAGTGTGGAATTCTGCAAAGACGTATTAAAAGAAATGTTCGAAATTTTCCCCTTCAAACTAATCCATTTGGGCGGAGACGAAGCACTAAGATTGCATTGGTTGGATTGCCCAAAATGCCAACAAGTTATGGAAAGGGAAGGGCTAAAGGATGAAGACGAACTCCAAGCATATTTTATGGCTAAAATTGCCGATTATTGCCTAGAAAACGGCAAAACGGTAATAAACTGGAATGATGGCATGGTGGGAGAAAACGTACATGAAAGCATAATAGTTCACTATTGGCAAGGAGCTCCCGTAAACAAGGAAGCTGCAATACGAGAAATAAATCGTGGCAAAAAAGGTATAATAAGCCCCTTCTTTAGCTATTATCTGGATTATCCCTACGGTTTAACTTCTCTAAAGAAAGCGTTTAGCCTAAATCCCGTCATAGAAGGCGTGGAAAAACCCGAAAACATAATGGGCGTAGAAGCTCCGCTATGGTGTGAATACGTAAAATGCGACGACGATATAGACCGCCAAACTTTCCCGAGAGTGCTTGCGGTTGCAGAACGTGGTTGGAGTCCGTATCACGACGACTATGAAGATTTCCACGCACGTGTTAAATATAATTATAAGATATTTGACAACTTAGGTATTAAGTGTGATAGAATAGAAAATACGAATCCGGGGCTAATAAAGAAAGTAATAAGCCTAGTTAAATTCTTTGGAAACGCTTGGGATAAAACTCAACTCAGAAACGCAAAGAACGTTGCGGAAAACAAGAGAAGGTTGAACAAAAAATACGGTAATAGATAGGCGTAATTAAACTACGTTTAAGCAAGAGATAATAAAATATAAACAATATAATATGCGAGGTAAAAATGAAACAATTTTACACCAGTGAAGTTGAAGAAGTTATCAAAGAGCTGGAAACCAGTGAAACCGGCTTAACTTCTGCAGAAGCCAAAGCTCGCCTTGAGAAAAACGGCAAAAATGCTCTCGACGAAGC
Organism: Candidatus Stercoripulliclostridium sp.; assembly: GCA_045594145.1. Classification (GTDB taxonomy): domain Bacteria; phylum Bacillota; class Clostridia; order Christensenellales; family DTU072; genus Stercoripulliclostridium_A. The sequence goes on from JAZNYA010000205.1 coordinate 12,025, forward strand.
TGCAAAACGCCCCATGATTTTAAGGTTCTTCGACCAATTTAAAGACCTTATGATTATCGTTTTGTTGGTAGCAGCCGTTGTTTCCGGTATTCTTTCCATCGTTCAACAAGAATACAGCGAACTCATCGACTCCGGACTTATTCTTCTAATAGTCGTAGTTAACGCCATTATCGGTTTGGTACAAGAAGGAAAGGCGGAAAAGTCATTGGAAGCTTTAAAGAACATGAACAAGCCCTTCACCAAAGTTATTCGTGACGGCAATCTGGAAAAGATTTCATCCGAAGAATTGGTAGTAGGCGATTTGGTCGTTTTGGAAGCAGGCGACATGGTTCCTGCCGATATGCGTATCATAAAGAGTTCATCCTTGCAAATAGAAGAAGCTGCTCTTACCGGTGAATCCGTTCCCGTAAACAAGCACACCAATGCTCTCACTAACGAAGAAGCACCCCTTGGCGACCGTGCATGCATGGCGTTTAGCAGTGGTACCGTTTCTTTTGGTAGGGGCGAAGGTATCGTTACCGCAACGGGCATGAATACCGAAGTTGGTAAAATCGCCAAGATGCTTAACGAAAAGACCGACAACACCACTCCCCTTCAAAAGCAACTTGCTAAGACTGCAAAGGTTCTTTCCGTAGCAGTTCTTGCAATCGCAGCAGTAATATTCGTAGCCAGCGTAATTATAGGTCTAACCGGTCCCGATGCCAGCGACGACATATTCGGCACCATTATAGACGGCTTTATGACCGCAGTTGCAATTGCAGTTGCAGCTATTCCCGAAGGTCTACCCGCAGTTGTTACCATCGTTCTTGCAATCGGTGTTCAAAGGATGAGCGAAAGAAAGGCAATCGTAAGAAACCTTCCCGCTGTAGAAACCTTAGGTTGCTGTGAAATCATCTGTTCCGATAAGACAGGTACCATTACGCTTAACCAAATGACCGTCAAAGAACTTTATACGACGGAAGGCGGAATCATAAGCGATGCTGACGAAGTAGCAGGCGACGTAAGCACTCTTATTAGAGTAATGACTCTATGTAACGACACCCAAGAAAGTGAAGGCAAGCTAGTAGGAGACCCCACCGAAACCGCACTTATCGCATACGCAAGGAAGAAGGACCTTGACGTAAGCAAGACCTATGCTCGTGTTGATGAAATCCCCTTTGATAGTAAGCGTAAGCTAATGAGTACCGTAAACGACGTAGAAGGCGAAAAGATAATCCACGTTAAAGGTGCTCCGGATATCCTTCTTGATAGATGCGTTTCTATCCTAGCAGGCGGACAAGTTAGAGAAATTACCGCACAAGACAAAGAAAACATACTAAAAGCAAACGGCGACATGGCGGAAAAAGCACTCCGTGTACTCGCATACGCAATCAAGACGGGCGAAGAAGACCGTGAAAAGTTTGAAGAAGGCCTAACCTTCGTAGGACTAACCGGTATGATAGACCCCGCTCGTGACGAAGTTAAGGAAGCTGTTGCAATTTGTAAGAGAGCGGGTATCCGTGCCATCATGATTACCGGTGACCACGCTAAGACCGCTGCTGCAATCGCAAGAGAAGTAGGTATCATCGATAGCCCCGACCAAGAAGTTCTAACCGGTGCTGAACTCGATAAGATGAGCGATGAAGAATATCTATCTCAAATAGAAAAATATCGTGTATACGCTCGTGTATCTCCCGAAAATAAGGTTAGAATCGTTACCGCATATCGTTCACTTGATAAGGTTGTTGCAATGACCGGTGACGGCGTAAACGATGCTCCGTCCATCAAGAAAGCCGATATCGGTATCGGTATGGGTATAACCGGCACGGACGTAAGTAAGGGTGCAAGCGATATGGTTCTTGCCGATGACAACTTCGCTACCATCGTTAGTGCGGTTGAAGAAGGTAGAAAGGTTTACTCCAACATCAAGAAGGCAATACAATATCTTCTTTCTGCAAACATCGCAGAAGTACTTTGCTTGTTCATAAGCGTAGTTATCATAAGCACGATAGTAGGACACCAAGTAGTATTCCTAACTCCCGTTATGATACTTTGGGTTAACATGGTTACCGACTCTTTACCGGCTCTTGCTCTTGGTATGGAAAAGGCAGAAGCAAACGTTATGGATTATCCGCCGAGAAAGTCCGGCTCAAGCTTGTTTGCAGGTAAGACCGGCGTGGATATCATCATCCAAGGCGTCATGCAAACCATGCTCGTTATGGCTTCCTTCCTAGTAGGTTTCTTGTACTTCGAAAAGGTTGGTGCAAGCCACGCAGTAAGCGAAACGATGGCATTTGTAACCCTTTGCTTCATCCAACTCTTCCACAGCTTCAACTTGAAGAGCCAAACTCAAAGCATCTTCAACAAGAAGGTATTTGATAACAAGTTCCTAAACCTTGCTTTTGCAGTAGGCGTAGTATTGGTAGTATTAGTAGTATCCATTGCTCCCATAGGCAAGCTATTTGATACCGAACCGCTAAATTGGATGCAATGGCTGGTAGCAGTAGGCTCTGCGTTCCTAATCGTTCCCATGGTAGAAGTTCAAAAAATCATCGAACGCATGATGGAGAAAAAATAAGAAATGGATTATAAAGTAATGGTGCCCAGCCAAATATGGCAAGGTTATGATGCGACAAAAGAACCGCTTAATAACCTAAAAACCGAGTATATCGGTACTTTTGACGATGGTATCGTGGAAGAAAGGCACCAGTTTATAGCCATGCAAAAAGAAGACGGCGACGTAAAAGTTGCCGTCCGTTTGTTGCATAAAGAAGGTGATATTAGTTCTGCTTCCGTCATAGTAATGATAGGGGAATATCACCGCTCGCCCGATGAAACACTCATGCTTTCTCTCGTAAAAGCGGGGTTCGTGGTAGTCGTACCCGACCTTAGCGGTGTGGGAGAATATAAGACCGAGTTTCCGGAATCGTTGGAATACGGGCTTTATGAGAAAGCAGGCGACCATATTAAAAAGGTTATGCCTACGGCAAAGGAAACCAGCCAATATCTATATACGATTATAGCAAGAAGAACGCTCACCTTCGTAAAGAGAGTTGTTAGTGACGGCAAAATAATCGTGATGGGATTGGGCGATGCCGTAGAAATAGCCATTGCCGTTTCCGCTTTAGAAAAGGACGTCGTAGACGGACTTGCATGCTTAAACGGAGCGGGATATCGTGAATACATAAAACAAAATCGCTATGGCGAGCAAAGAGAACTTGTTATGGATGAAGAGCGTATGTGCTGGTTGACGGGCGTTGCGTCCGTTGCTTACGCAAAACACGTTAAGGCTCCCACCTTTATAGCAATAGGCTCTAACGCAAGAAATAGCGATATAGATAGGCTCTCCAACCTTACCGCTCTTATGGATAACGACGACGTTCACGTCGTAATAAGCCCGCTCGCAACCGATTTTATGCTACCCGAAGCATATCGCTCGCTGATAATTTGGCTTAGTGCAGTAGCGGAAGGAAGAACGGACGAGCTTCCCACGGCACCCAATCTTACCATGAGAATAAGCGACAGCGGAATACCTACCTTTAACGTAGACTGCGACCCGTCGTCCATGATAAAAAAGGTCGTCGTATACTATGCGGAAAAGGAATATCACCACGCTATCCGTGACTATCACGAAGTAGACGGACTTTCCGTATCCTATAACGAATATATTGCGGAAGCCGAAGAATACGATGAAAAAGAGCCTTTGTTTGCGTTTGCTTCCGTAGAGTATGAAAGCGGACTATACCTTTCTTCTTTGGTAGAGTATAGGGATTTAAAGGGACTTCCCGTAAAGCCCAAAGTCAAAAATCCCGGAGCTACTCTTAGGGTGGTATATCGAGCGGGCGACGAAGAAAACAGCTTTGTAGAAGACTGCGAATCCAGCGTACTTTTTGAAAAAACGTTACGCCTAACGACTACGCCAAAGGGCATGGTAGGGCTAACGAGCGATAGCGATGGTATTACTACCTACCGCTTCGACCCGGATAAGAACACGGAAAACGGAAGAATACTCCAGTTGGAGTTGTTTGCCCAAAAGCAAGCCGAAGCAGAAATAACGCTACTTGGAAAATCGGATGCGGGAAGCAAGAAATATACCGCTAAAATTACGGTTAAAGAAACCAAAGGCTTGTTTATGGGAACCCGTTTGAAGATAACCGACTTTAAAGACGAGAATTTGATGTCGCTAAGCAGTTGGTACGGCATAAAAGCCCTTTCCATTAAAGGTAAACAAATAATAGTAGGAAATATATTGTTCATATAATGAGTAAGATTGCTAAAATTATAATAGACGTATTGCTTGTAATCATTTGTGTAGTAGGAGCTTTCTTCCTATCCAATTGGTTGTTCCAAACTATTCCGGTAGAAGGTTCTTCCATGGAAACCACGATTCAAGACGGCGACAACGTAATACTTTTTAAGCAAGGCAAATATCGCCACGGCGACATAGTCGTTTTTAATACCCACATCCAAACGGGTAACGGCGAAAGCCATTATATTAAGCGTATAATAGGGCTTCCCGGCGACACCGTAGAAATCAAGAAAGACGGAGCAGCGTTCTTCATTTTTGTAAACGACGTCAAGCTGGAAGAAAATTACCTTGGCGGAAACATAAGGGCAAGGGATACCGATGCTCATGAAAAGCTCGTGGTTCCGGAAGGCAAGTTTTATTTTTGTGGCGACAACAGGCTTAACTCTCTCGATTCTCGTGGCGGTATGCTGGGGGATATGGATTCCATTTTGGGAAGAGTAATACTAAAGTATGATGCCGACGGCGGAATGTTAAAAGACTTGAGCACGGTAAAAAGGGTGAAAGCCTAAGCAACTAAAAATATAATCTCGACAAAACAAGCCAAAAAACGTGGCTTGTTTTATTTTATTATAGCGGTATGAAAAAAGATATTATCAAATATATTATATATACCGCCATATTTGCCTTTTTGCATTTTTTGGAATATAAGACGGGAATCTATGGTTTTAGTACGGCGTTTTTCTTTGCTCTGGTTTACCACAAACAAAACGTTCTAATACTTTCGCCGTTGTACGCTATCACAGGAATAGCATTTAACCTTTCGTGGCTGGGAGCGTTGTTTTTATTGACTCCGATAGCCGTCACCTTTCTCGTTGTGTTCATCCACTATAAAACGGGCAGAAAGTTGAGCGTCGGATTGGTGTCTGTATACTCGCTTTTATCCCTTGTAGTGAGAGTGGGCTTAGAATCGGGAAACTTGGTGCAACTCATAAAACTTTTATCGGGAGCCGTCCTTAGCGTACCGCTAACTATGGTTTTTTCTTTTGTAATTAGAGCAATTATGATAAAAGGTCTTAACTATGAGCTTTCCAAAAGAGAAAAGTTTTCGTTTTGCGTTTGCCTTGTTTTATTTGGGCTGGGTGCGGAATACGTAGATATCTACTTTTTTAATTTATGCTCGGCTTTGGTCGTACTGCTCGTAACAATTACGCCAAGTATTCCACTGCTTAGCGTTATGGAAGTCGGCTCTTCGCTTGCCGTTGCCAGATTGATTGGCAGTGGGGTGGAAGACTTTTCTTTTACCATTATTCTTGCGGTAATAACCGCATTGTGTCCCGTGTATCACGGATATTTGGGCGGATTTTTCATAGTGATATTAAGCGGGCTTTCACTCTTTTTCGGCTTGATAGAAGGTGAATATTTAGGGCTCGTAGCTCCGCTAAGCGGAGCGGTAATATCGCTTGCTATTCCGATAAAACTAAAGAGAAAGGCATATGCAAAATGGAGTAAGGGTAAGGAAAGCCTGGTGCGGACTCTCATAAATAAAAATCGCACGGAAGTAAAAGACAAACTGCATAGTTTGTCATCGTCGCTTTTCGACGTCGGAAACGCACTTTGCACTGATGATGAAAGGCTGGAATTAAACCAAATGGAGCTTGCGATGGAAGTGGCGGAAAGAGCGTGCAAGAGATGTGCACATTATCAAAAATGCAAAAAGTCGCTCGGTGGAAACGGAACGGAAATAGTGCTACAAGAGCTTATGGGTTCCGCATTGGAGACGGGAAAGGCGAGCATACTGGACGCTTCGCCTTTTTTGAGTAGCAGGTGCGTTAGTTTAAACGGCGTCATAATGAAAGCCAATGAAGTGCTTTATGAAAGGGAAACGGCAATCAAAAAGGAGCGTGGCATAAGCGAAAATAAAAGGCTACTCAAGGAGCAAGTGGAAGGCGTGGGGCAGGTGTTAAAGGACCTTGGCGACAGGGTTGGCACGCTCGTTAGGTACGACGTCAAAATGGAAGAACGGATAAAGGATGCTTTTAACGACTTAGGCGTTGCCGTGAGCGAGATAATGGCTTTTGAAGATGGTAAAATATGCTTTAACGTGCGAGAAAAAGACTTGAAGAAACCGGAACTTAGGGAGACCGTAAATAAGATTATGGGGGTTCCTACGTGGGTAAGCGATAAAAAGGTGGGCATAAACGGAGAAGTGACGGTGTTTTTTGAAAGGGAGCCTAAGTATAAAGTAGCCTACGGCGAAAGGGTATCGCCTAAGGGAAGGGATGGTTCCGGGGATAAGGAAGCGGTAATTCGTCTTAGTTCGAATAGGGTTATGCTTTGTCTTTCCGACGGCATGGGGCACGGTCAAGATGCTTCCCAAAACAGCAGTTGTGCTATGAGTTTAATTAAGTCGCTATATAAAATGGGCTTTTCTCATGAAACGGTGCTTCGTAGCGTGGAAAGGTTAATTAAGGTAAGGAACAAGGAAGAGTTTAATGCAATCGACGTTGCCATCATAGATACCTTGAGCGGTGACGTGGACGTCATAAAGCAAGGAGCAAGAGAAAGTTACGTCATATCGCCCGGTGGCATAAAGGAAATTTCTTGCGGTTCGCTTCCTTTAGGTATTGTGGACGGCGTTTCGCCCGTGACGGAAACCATACGGCTAACTCCCTATGACTTCATCGTCATGTTTTCGGATGGAGTCATAGACGGCATAGGCAAAGAAAGGCTGGAAGAGATACTTTCCAAAATAGATACCAGAAACCCCGATGAAATATGTGCAAAGGTTATGGAAAACGTCGAACGTATGGCACCGGAAGAGCGTGACGATTGCTCCATGATATGTGCAAGGCTGTTTTAGACAAGGCACTTTTTGGGGACGACGTTTGCGATATAATAAAATACATCTTGAAAAAAAGGCGTTATCGTAGTAATATATATGTGTATGCACGTGCGTGCATATAACGTAATGCGTACGCAAGGAACCGAAGAAAACATGATTAAAATAATTACCGCCAATACGTCTACTCGAGCCATATATGAAGTCATAGACGAAATGGCAAAAAACGATTATAAAGTAGGTAAGCACGTCGTCATAATTCCCGATGCGTTTGCTTTGCTTGCCGAAAAAACGGTTTTCGAAAGGTTGGGAATAAACGGCTCTATGAACGTAGAAGTCGCATCGTTTTCCAGGTTTGCAAAGAAGGTTCTTGGCGATAAAATAGGGCATACTCTCAGCAAGCAAGGTGCAGTTTTATATTTCAAAAAGACGATAAGTGCCGTCCAAAACCAATTGGGGCATTACCTAAAGGCATCTGCAACCGATGGCTTTGCGGGAGAAATGTATGCAGTAATAGCATCGCTCCGTAACAACGGAATAAGCGAAAAGCAATTGGAAGAAAGCATATTAAAGCTCGACGGCACGACTAAGGAAAAGGCAAAAGATATCCTTCTTTTATATAAAAAGTATTTGGAAACGCTAACGGAGTTTGAAGATTCTACCACAAGACTAGATGCCTTCAAGGCGGAGTGTGCCGTTTCCGACAAGGTTAAAGACGCATATTTTTATCTCTTTGGATACGATTCTCTTTCCAAAAAACAAATAGAAATAATAACCGAGCTTGCCAAATACTCCAAAGGAGTAACTATTGGCTTGCCAAGAGATAAGGCCAACGCTTTGTATCCCGAAGAAGTTTACGAGCGTCTTACCGAATATCTAACGCTAAATAAGGTGGAGATTAGGGAAGAAGAGAGATACGAAGCCCTTAAGTCGCCCTTTAGCGTTTTGCACGACAACGTCTTTAAGCTTTCCGAAGCAAAGGTAAAAAACGACGAAAGCGTAGTAATCTTTAAGGAAAGCAATTCATACGAGCAATATAACGCCGTATCGAGAGAGATACTAAGGCTGGTTAGAAGGGAAGGCCTTAGGTTTAAAGATATAGCGGTAATAGACTGCGGAGAAAAATCATCCGTAGACTTCAAGGAAATCTTGAACAGGTACGCCATACCCTTCTTTATGGACGAGCGTTTTAGTTTGACGAGCTCTTTGGTTTGCAAGTATATAGTTGCTCTTTTCGACGTCGTTCGTACGGAGTATCGTCAAGACAAGGTAAGAGCTTTTATAAAGAATCCGCTGTTTTTCGGCGATGCAGATAGGATTGCCCTTTTTGAAAACTATATTTTGGAAGAAAACGTAAGGGGTAAGGAGTTTAGGAAGGCTTTTGAATATAAACCGAATACGAGCAAATACGCCGACGAAGAAAAGGAAGCGAAGAAGGCATCGCTCATAGGCGAATATGAAGAAATTAGAGTTAAACTCGTTTCACTTGTTGAAAAATTTGCCAGAAAGAGTAGCGTAAAAGAATTTGTGGACGGCATAAGAGAGCTTGTTGCATCCAAGGAATTTGCTACCAGGTTTGAAGAAGCCATAGTTTGTGATGAAAAGCTGGAAAAGTTAAATAGGCAAAGTTTAGAAAGAGTAGGAGCTTTGCTCGATGAATATGAAAAGCTCTTTGCCGGTGATGCGGAAACGCCCGGCGGGTTCATTAAAACCTTTGTTTCCAGCACGGAAGCCGAAGAAATAGCCCTAATTCCTTCTTATATTGACGCTGTGTTCGTAGGTTCCCTTAGGGAAAGCGGAATAATAAGGCAAAAGGCCATCTTCGTTTTGGGAGCAACGGCAAGCAATCTTCCTTGCGACCAAGGATACCACGCAATAATTTCCGCATTGGATACGGAAAAGCTCGCCGGTGGCGGAATAGTATTATATCCTTCTCCGCTAGATAGGATGAGAGAAGAGCGTTTTGCCTTCATAGATTTGATAACGAAAACGGATAAACTATATATAGGGTATCCTGAAAACGAGTTTGATGGAACTCAAAACAAGCCGTCGCAAGCAATAAAGGACGTTTGCTCTGCGTTCAGCAGGGAAGATGAACGTCCCGTTTCGCCCGTTAGCTTAAACGAAAAGTTTGCTTTGGATGGCGTTAAGAGTGAAGCGGAACTGGAAGATGCCGTGGGACAAGCGGGCAACGTTTTCTATACCTTCCTTATGAACGGCGGACTAACGTATGACGGCGACAAAGAGTATAGGAAGAGAGTTTACGCCACCCTTTCCGATGAAGAAAAGAAAATCATTAATGCAAAGAAGGAAGAAATAAAGGAAGTACCGCTTGCTTATACCTTCCATGACGACAATCACACGAGCATAAGTCAAATAGAGCAGTATTTTACCTGTCCATATAGGCATTATTTACAATATGGCTTACGCTTACAGGAAAGAAAAGAAGGCGTGCTTAGGGTAACGGACGTAGGTACGGTTATGCACGCAGTGCTGGAAATATTCTTCAAGAGCACCAAAGGTCGCCTTAAAATGCTGGACCAACAAGAAATAGAAAGATATATTGATGAAGCGGTAAAAACCGTTTTTGAAGGCGACGACGTACAATATTTAAAGAAAGAGCCTTTGACGAAATTCTTGCTCTTAAGGCTGGAAAAGGAGAGCAGAAGAATTGCTTTAAGGCTTGCCGAAAACGTATTATTGGGCGACTTTGAGCCCAGCGAGTTCGAGTTCTATTTTGGACAAAAGGACGGAGTTAACGCCGTTTGTTTCGATACGCCGTTTGGTAAAATATCTTTTCACGGTAAAATAGATAGAATTGATACTGCAAAGGTGGGCGGAAAGGATTACGCCATAGCGATAGATTATAAAACCGGAAAGATAGATGCCGATTTAAGCAAGGTTTATTATGGGGAAAAAGTGCAACTTTATCTCTACCTTATGGCCGTTCGTGATAGGCTAAAACTTGCTCCGGCAGGTTCCTTCTATCTACCGCTTAGGACGGGCTACACAAAGGGCGGATACGATTCGCAGTTTAAAGGACAATTTATCTTTACCGCAGAAATGATTAAGGCACTCGATATAGGAAGCTATAGGTATGCGTTAGAAACCGGCGAATATATGGAGTCGCCGATAATACCTTTAAAGTTTTCCATAAAGAACGGAGAAGCAAGCACGAAATCCAAAAAGGAAAAACTAAGTGAAGAAGACCTTGGTGCAATAATAAAATACGTGGAAAAACTAATTCCGATTGCCCTTGAAGAAGTGGGCAACGGAAACATAGAAAAGGCACCGCTCGGCGAAGGTCTTTGCACGAACTGCTCCATGAGAAGCGTTTGCGGTGGCTGTGCCGAAGGCGATGAAAGAAAACTAAGGACGTCAAACACTCCGCTAGCGGTGGTGTATCCGGAAGAAACGGAAGAAAACAAGGGGGATGAGTAATATTATGGAAGAAAAGAAGAAAATCCCCAAGGGCATGCCGAAGATGAACGAAAGGCAAAAAGAAGCCATCAAATTCATAGATAGGGACATGCTGGTTTCCGCCAGTGCCGGTAGCGGAAAAACTACCGTCATGGTAGAAAAAATCCTAAAATATTTGGAAAAAGGAAGCATAACGAGAATAGTCGTGCTTACCTTTACTCGTGCAAGTGCCGCCGATATGAGAGAAAAGTTGACGGAAAGACTTTCTTCCTTCGTTCGTCAAGGCGGAGAAGATGCTGAGCATTATAGAGAACAACTCAATCTTTTACCTTTTGCTTATATAGGCACAATAGACTCCATTTGCGGACAAATCTACAAGAGATATTTTGAAGAGCTGGGCGTTTCTCCAAAGCTGGATATGTTGGATGCGGAAGAAAGCCAAACGCTAATGAGCAAAGCGATAGATAAGGTTTTTGCGGATAGAATTGATGCGGAAGACGAAGACTTTCAATTTTTGGCATACCTATATTCCAATGCAAAAAGCTTAGAAGGCCTAAAGGAAGCGTTGGACGTCATCTTAAAGTCGCTTTCCGCCCAAGAATATCCCAACGTATTTATAGAAAACGCCATATCGGAAGCAGGCAAACCCTTCTTGGAATCAAGGGCTGTAAAGACGGAAATTGCTCGTTGCAGAAATGCTTTTAAGTCGCTCGAAGATGCCGTCTTCGATTTATATAGGGAAGTCAAAGAGAGCGAGTTCCCGGAAAAAAGGATAGAAAAGGCTTTTGCTAAGCTCGATGAAATAGAAGATGCAAGAAGCAGTATTGCACATGCGACGGACGAAACGATTTTTGATGCAGTAACGAACGCTCACGTCAAAGGCATGAAGCTTCCGCAAAACTTGGAGTACGAGTGCGTAGAGTTTTTCCAAAAACTCGTCTTCCTTAATGCACGAGTCGTAAGGGAGATAGATAGAGCCAAGGAGCTTTTCGGCAAACCGCTGGAAACCTGCCAAAAGGAAGACTTGGAAGGCCAAGAGCTCGTGAAGAAACTGCTTGGCGTAGTAAAAGAAATCCGTGCTACTTATGCCGAATTAAAGAGAGAAGAAGGCAAGGCGGACTTCGAAGACGTCGAAAGATATGCTTTAGCAATACTCCAAAACGAAACCAAGCGTAAGGAATTTAGCGAAGGTATCGATTATATTTTCTTGGATGAATATCAAGATACGAACAGACTGCAAGAAGCCATCTTTAAGAAAATTGCTCGTGACAACGTCTTTATGGTAGGCGACGTAAAGCAAGCAATATATGGATTCCGTGAAGCCGACCCGCAAATATTCCTTTCCAAGTATGAACTCTATAAAGCGGACGTTGCGGGAAAGAACGTTCTTCTTAACCAAAACTTCCGTTCCGACCAAAAGATACTAAGTTTTACCGACCAAGTTTTTTCGGAAGTAATGACTGCCGATTTTGGTGGTATCGACTATAAGAGCGGACACGCCTTCGGAGATGCCGGTTTAGACGTGCAAGCAAACGGCCCGAACCCCATCGTAGAAGTTGCGGTATTCCCAAGACCTGCGAGCGTGCGTAACGAAGCGGATACGACTATCTATTCCGTAAAAAACGGCGAAAAGAAGGAAGTGCAAGAAAAGGCACAAGATTTATATATTGCGGATAGGATTATGAGTATGGTCGGCAAAGACCTTGTTCGTGATAAAAAAACCGGCAAGGACCGTCCCATAAGATATGGCGACATTTGCGTATTGTACCGCACGACCACAAAAGTACCTTCTCTCATAAAGATATTCGAAGAGTGCAAGATTCCATATTTTGCAGAAGGCGTGGAAGGACAATCGGGAAGCATGGACGTGGATGCCGTAAACGGCTATTTGAGAATAGTCGATAACCTAAGGCAAGATAAGTATCTGGTAGGTGCGATGCTTTCGGGGCTTGGCGGATTCAATGAAAAAGAACTTGCCGAAGTGCGTGCTCAAAACTACGATAGCGTAGAAAGCTTCCATGAAGCTTTGCTTGCTTATGAAGGTGCGTTAAAGGTTAAAATAGACGACTTCTTAGGGAGAGTTAACAAATATAGAAAGCTTTCCGCCTTGGTGGACGTGCCTACTCTCATAGAACAAATAATGACGGAGTCCGGATACCTTTCCGCTCTCCTTGCGGAAGGCAAAACTTCAAGGATAGAAACGTATAACTCATACGTCCATCTCTTGCGTACTAAAAAGTTTGCAAAAGACTTGCCGACGTATATTGACTTCTTGGATAGCGGTATCAAAATAGAGATACCCGTCCTTGCTCATGGTGAAAATGCGGTAACGATAATGACCGTGCATAAGAGTAAGGGACTGGAATTCCCCGTCGTGTTCGTTGCTCGCACGGAAAGTGCATTAAATAAAAAGAGCGGTAAGCAAGCAATAGTGCTGGATTCCGAGTACGGCGTAGGTATAAACTTCTTTGAAGAAAAGGAAGGGGTGACGACCAAGACGACGAGAAGGCTTGCAATAGAAAGAGCCATCTATAAAAAGCAAAACGACGAAGCGTTAAGGTTGATGTACGTTGCCTTTACGAGAGCAAAATATCGCTTGTATATTACAGGCTCCGCAAACGTTAACGATACAGGAGTTGCGGACGTATACCTAAGCCCCGAAGAAAAAACGTCCTTCTTGGGCTGGGTGCTGGCGGCGGCGGAACGTAATAACGCCATAGAAATTACTAAAAACCCCACGCTCAACGTGTTGAAAGAAGGTGGTGAACTTAACCTTTCCGAAAGTTATGAAGGCGGAGAACCGCTTTTCTTTACCCCGTACCCATACCTGGAAAGCACCGTGCTTTCCAATAAGTACACGGTAACCGGACTTAACAGAGAAGCACGTAAAGAAGACGACGAGAGACTTCTTGAAAGTGTGGAATTTGGCGAAGAAATCCATAAAGAATCGAGCAATAAGTCGAGTTTGGAAACCCAAAGCATAGAAAAAGGTATCGCATACCATAAAGTTATGGAAGAAATAGACTTTAATATTCGCTCGGAAAGTGCGATAGGAGCCTTTGTTAAAGGGTTGGAAGACGCAGGAAGCATACCTTGCGGTGTAGTGGACGCCAAAATCATAAAGAAAGTATTGGACCATCCGCTTTTTGACGTCGCACGCAAGGGCAAGTGCTTGCGTGAGCAGGAATTCTTGTATTACGCACCCATAAGCGACTTGTTCAGCGGGGTAACGGCCAGCGACAAGACGCTTGTTCAAGGCATAATGGACCTTGTGGTAGAAGGGGAAGAAAATATGCTTCTGGATTACAAGGTTTCGGATTCTCCCGTAGCGAGTTTGAAGTCCCGTTACGCCACTCAAATTGCTCTTTATGCTAAAGCATACGAAGAAATGACGGGTAGAAAGCTGGCTAAGAAGGCCGTTTTCGTCTTAAATAGGGGTGAAGTCATCGAATTTTAGTGCCGAAATTGCATATATTTATATATAATATAAAATTTTATAAAAAAAGGGGTTGCAAAATTTGGCGATTGCATTTATAAT
>JAZNYA010000206.1:0-6897 GCA_045594145.1 Candidatus Stercoripulliclostridium sp.
GAAACAAGAAAAGGCGTCGCATATATGCAGAAATAGTAGAAAAGCACAAAGAAAAGACCGTCGTGTTAAGAACACGCAAGCAAGTAGCAGAATTTCTTACTGAAATTAAATAGGGGGAAATATGTTTAGAGAGATAACCAGAAAAAAACAAAAACTGGAAAAAGAAGAAATCATAAGAATATTAGGGGCGGAAAAGCGTGGCGTTTTGTCCGTTTTAGGAGATGATGGATATCCTTACGGGTTACCAATTAACTATTGGTACAATGAAGAAAACGGATACGTTTATTTCCATAGCGGAAAAAGTGGACACAAGGTAGACGCAATCGCATCAAATAACAAGGTGTCTTTTTGCGTATACGACAAGGGCTACAAAAGAGACGGCGAGTGGGCGTTAAACATAAGTAGTGTAATAGTGTTTGGAAAAATCTTTGTTGTAGAAGACGAAGCCGTTGCCCTTAACGTATATCGTAAACTAAGCCTAAAGTTTACGTCCGATACCGACTACATAGACTCCGAAATACAAAAATTTGCTAGGGCTACGCTCTGCTATGAGCTACGCCCCGAGCATATAAGCGGAAAAATCGTCAACGAAGCATAAGTGGTGGAAAAATGATGAAAAAGATAAAACTAACTAAAAAAGACGCCGTATATTTGAGTGTTATAGCAGTACTTATTATAGCGATACTCGTTGTTGGGCTTGTGCTTGGCATAGAACCGCCGCCGAAGGAAGAAGACTTTTTCAAGAAGTATTATGACGACAAGTGCAGTGCTTTTGCTATGCAAAACACCAACCTTTCAAAAGGACAAATAGTCTTCATAGGCGACTCTATTACCGACCTTTGTCCGTTAGACGATTATTACCAAGACCTACCCCTTGCTTGCTATAATAGGGGTATTGGCGGAGATACTACGGAAGGTGTTTTAAAAAGGCTACAAGTCTCACTTTTTGATATTGCTCCAACAAAGATTGTGCTTATGATAGGAACAAACGACGTTGACGGCGGAAAGAGTGAAGAATACATATTATCAAACTACGAAAAGATAATATGCGAAATAAAAAAAGAGCTACCCCAAGTGGAACTTTACTGCATGTCCATTATCCCCCAAAACGAAGTGTTGGAAAGTTATTCGGAGCTTGATACCCAAGCAAATAACGTAAAGATAATATCAATAAACCAAAAGATAAAGGTGCTTGCGGAAAATAGCGGAGCGACGTACGTAGACCTATATCCCATGCTTTTAGGTTCTGAAGGCAACTTGAACAAAGCGTACAGCGATGACGGTTTACACCTTAATGCAAACGGATTCGTAGTTTGGTCAACGCTAATAAAACCATATTTATATTAAAACGAAACGCCTTGCGTCGTTTTTTGTGTATTGCACGCATACGTAACGTATGGTAAAATAGACGTATTAAAGTAAAGGAAGAGAAAATGGAAAAACAAACCCCTAAATTTGGATGGAAAGACAAAATAGGATATGCCATGGGCGACTTTGGTTGCAACATGAGTTTTGCACTCATATCCAGTTACATGGCGGACTTTTATACGCAGTACATAGGAATTCCGGCGGCGGCTTGGGCGATTATAATCATCCTTACTAAAGTGTGGGACGGCATAAACGACCCCATCATGGGCGGTATTATGGATAACGTCAAAATAGGTAGGAGTGGTAGCAAGTTTAAGCCGTGGATAAGAATAGGTTCCATAGGCCTTGTCGTATCGGGAGCACTCGTCTTTCTTCCAATACCGGAAGCTCAAACGTGGCTAAAGATTGCCGTATGCATCGTAACTTATCTTCTTTGGGATATTTGTTATACCCTTTTGAACGTGCCGTACGGAGCTCTTAGCAGTGCCATTACGAGCGATGCTGTAGAAAGAACACAGCTTTCCACTTGGAGAAGTATCGGGGCAGGTATCGGCGGTGTTCTTTGCATGTTACTTCCCATGATAATTTATGATAAAAACAACGACATAATAGGCAATCGTTTAATATGGGTTGGCATAGTTATGGGTGCAATCGCTTTCGTCGCATATACGCTTTGCATAAAGATGACGACGGAAAGGGTATCCGTTCCCGCAGAAAAGAGAGAAAAGGTAAATTATATTAAAACGTTAAAAGGTTTCTTGAAGAATAGACCGTTACTTGGATTGTGCCTTGCTTCCTTTGCACAAATAGTTTTCCTTATGTCTAGCTCTCAAACGACCAAATGGCTATTCCAAACGCACTTCGGCGAAGCGGGTATAATGGTTACCATTTCTAGCTTTATAAGCTATCTACCGCTAGTGTTCCTAATTCCATTTGCATCCAAAATCGTAAAGAAATTTGGCACACGTCTATCGGTTGGGGCTCCGCTCGCTCTTTCCGTTATAGGTGCGTTGATAGCTCTAATCGTACCGGTTCCGGCAAATACGACGGGTTCGGCTGTCTACATAGTAGCTCTTGCATTAATCCAAGCAGGTGGCGGTATGTTTAACCTTCTCGTATGGGCAATGGTTAACGATTGCATAGATTACCAAGAAGTTAAAACGGGTTCTCGTGAAGAAGGTAGCGTATACGCCATGTATAGTTTGTTCCGCAAGATATCACAAGGCGTAGCCTTATCCTTACCGCTTCTTTGCATGGAAGCAGTAGGATATAATCCGCAAGCCAATCCCATTTCTGCCCAAGCCCCCGGCGTTTCTTCCAGCATGGTAAAAGTGGCGGCGGGATTGATGCTCGCAGGAGCGGTTATAATGCTCGTTTCTTTCTTCCTTGTCTATAATTTGGGCAAGAAGGAAATCAAAGAGATAGCAGAAACGCTAGGGAAAAACACGGAAGAAATAGATACGGCTTCCATAATAAGTGCAACCCAACAAGAAGATTAGGAGAAAGATATGGAAATGGTACTTTTAACGGCACTTGGCGTTGGCGGTGCTACCGTCATAGGTGCCGGAATAGGCTTTTTGTTTAAAAACCTATCGCATAAATTTTCCGACGTGATACTTGCGTTTGCGGCAGGCGTCATGTTGTCCGCTGCGGTAACCGGGCTTATAATTCCATCGTTAGAATATGGCGGAGAGTTTAAGCTCTTAATAACCATAGGCGGTATCTTTGCCGGGGCGATAGTGTTGAACTTGATTGATAAACTCGTACCACACTTGCATAAAATAGTTGGCCCGGATATAGAAGAACACAAAAAGACCAGCCTTAGCAAAGTGCTACTTTTCGTAATGGCAATAGCCATCCATAATCTGCCCGAAGGCATTGCAGCGGGCGTGGGTTTTGGCTCGGGGAACGTAAATCAAGCACTCGTTATAGCCGGCGGTATTGCTCTCCAAAATATTCCGGAAGGCATGGTAATAATTGCTCCCATGCTAAGTGCCGGAGTAAGTAAAGGAAAAACCTTTGTCATCGCACTTTTAACCGGGCTTGTGGAAGTAGTGGGCACGCTCATAGGCTATTTTGCGGTAAGTATTTCCACCGCTATTTTACCGTTTGCGTTGGCGTTTGCAGGTGGCACTATGTTATACGTTGTCAGCGACGAAATGATACCGGAAACGCACGCTCACGGCGTAGAGCGTGGTGCAACGTACGCTCTGCTTTTCGGCTTTTGTTTAATGCTTGTCATGGACGTTTTGCTTGGATAAAAAGTAAAAAAATAAAGGCTCGCAATAGCGAGCCTTTTTCTTTGTTTAATTGATTTATTCTGCAGTGTAATTGTCAAAGTAGCCTTGGATGAAGACGATGGGCGTGCCTTTGTCGCCGGAACCGGACGTTAGATCACATAGGGAACCGATAAGGTCGGTAAGTCTTCTGGGGGTGGTGCCTTCGCTTGCCATGTTGCCAACAAGGTTGTCGTCCTTTTCGGTTATCTTCTTCTTTATGGCTTCTTTTAGTGCGTCGCCACGAAGGTTTGCAAAATCGTTATCAGCAAGATACTTGAGCTTTAGCTCGTTGGGGGTTCCTTCCAGGCCGGAAGTATATGCGGGAGCAACAACCGGGTCTGCGAGTTCCCAAATTTTGCCTACGGGGTCTTTGAAAGCCCCATCGCCGTAAACCATAACTTCTATGGTCTTGCCGGTAGCTTCCTTTAGCTTTGCTTGGATGGCGTCAACAACGGCTTGGCAGTTGCGGGGGAAGAGCTTTACTGTTTCTTCGGTTGCTTTGTTGGAGCCGAGAAGACCATAAGCTTCGTTGTATCCGGAGTTGCCGATAGGGGCGTTCATGATTTCATCTAGACCGAGAACGATTTCTCCGCCGTTTGCCTTTAATATTTTCTTGGTGCGAGCTCTGGTGTGGATGTCGCAAGCAAGAACGTTTTTGGTGTAGTTAAGGATGGCTTTGGGGTTGTTTGCAAAAATGATTTCGCACTCTGCTCCGCATCCTTCCACTAGGGTTTTGTAGTAATCAACGTAATCTATTCCGGTAAAGGTGTGCTTTACGTAGCCGAAAAGATTTCTATAGGTTTCTAGGTCGAGAACGTCTTTAAAGGGGTCAACGCCTTTTTCATCTATCATGTCGTAGCTGATAAGGTGGTTGCCAACTTCATCGCTGGGGTAAGAGAGCATGAGAACAACCTTTTTTACGCCCTTAGCGATGCCACGAAGACAAATAGCAAAACGGTTACGGCTCAAGATGGGGAAAATAACACCAACGGTATCTCCGCCGAATTTTGTTTTAACGTCCGTTGCGATATCGTCAACGGTGCAGTAGTTACCTTGTGCTCTTGCGACAACAGCTTCCGTCATAGCAACGACGTCACGGTCGTGGAAAGTAATGTTTTCTTCTCTCGCAGCTTCAAGAATAGAGTCGGTTACGATTTGTACGATATCGTCGCCTTGTCTGATAATCGGTGCACGAACGCCACGAGAAACGGTGCCTATCATACGTCCCATAGTAATTCTCCTAGTATGGTAATTTTCATAAGTAAACTTATGACTTAAAAATTATACACTATAACGGCGGAAATTCAACGGTTTTTACTAAAAAAATTCTAAATTTTTATTAATAAAAATTCTTTGCAATAAAAAAGATTAAAAAATCAAGCAAAAACGCACTTTTTTGCAGAAAGCACAAAGTTGCATTTAAAAAATCGTCGTGATATACTAAAGGCGGCGGAGAACGATTATGACACTTTTACTTATAGTAATTTATATAACTTTCATTTCCTTAGGGCTTCCCGATAGCCTTTTTGGTGTGGCGTGGCCACTTGCTCACGTAGATTTTGGCCTTCCGGAAAGTTTTGGTTCCGTATATTCCGTCTTGACCGCAATTTGTTCCGGTGGTATTAGTTTTTTTGCGGGTTCGTTAATTAAAAAATTCGGTACGGGAATAGTAACCGCTGTTTCCGTAGTGATGACGGCAGTCGGACTTTTGATAATTAGCTTTGCACCAAATATTTACGTTATGATGCTAGGTTCCATTATTGCAGGACTCGGCGGTGGAGCAATAGATACGGGGCTTAATAATTTTGTATCCGTGCGTTACAAAGCAATCCACATGAATTGGTTGCATTGCTTTTGGGGCGTTGGTGTAACTGTAAGTCCGGTAATAATGAGTTTCTTCCTAAAGGACGGAGCGTGGAAAAGCGGATATAGAACCATTTCTTACGTTCAGTTTGGAATAGCCGTTCTCGTTTTTCTTTCCTTAATTCTTTGGAAGAAATATGATAAAAGGGAATCCGAAAAGAAAGAAGCGGTTGCCGAAAACGCAGAATTTGAAACAAAAACAGAAAAGATTGGCTTAAAGAAAATACTGCTTTCCCCGGGCGTAATAACGGCTATTTTAAGCCTTGGTTTCTATTGTACGGTAGAGTTCATAATGGGCACTTGGGGAGCAAGTTATCTCATTAACGCACGTGGTATGACTGCCGACAAAGCGGCACAAATGGTGGCTTTCTATTATGGCGGAATAATGCTAGGAAGATTCCTTTCCGGCATTTTGTCCTTAAAGTTGAACGATAGAGTACTAATTAGGGGCGGTGCATGCGTGCTACTCTTTGGTGTTGTTATGCTTGCTATACCTAATATCGTAACGCTATATATGGGTATGA
Organism: Candidatus Stercoripulliclostridium sp.; assembly: GCA_045594145.1. Lineage (GTDB taxonomy): Bacteria > Bacillota > Clostridia > Christensenellales > DTU072 > Stercoripulliclostridium_A. Next base: position 6,035 of record JAZNYA010000206.1, read on the forward strand.
TTGCAATAGGCGTGGGTTGTGGTCCTATTTTCCCGTCCACCTTGCATGCTGTTCCGGAAAGGTTTGGAAAGGAAGCAAGCACCTATCTTACCGGCTACCATATGGGTGGAGCTTACGTCGTAGGATTTAGCGTGCAAGTTATTTTCGGCTACGTGGCTCCGGCAACCACTTTTGAAATTATGCCGTACGTGCTAATTGTCTTTACGGCTATAATGCTATTGATGGTAGAGCTAACCAACAAGAAGGCAAAGGAGATAGTTTAGTGGAGCATAAAGGAACCATAAGGCTTGAAACGGAAAGACTTATTCTTCGCAGGGTGTCACTTGGCGACGTCAAGCCTGCCTTTAAAAATTGGGTAAACGACGAAAGGGTTACCCGGTTTTTGACGTGGCAACCGCATGGCGACGAGAGTGTGACGGAAGAAGTATTCAAGTCTTGGGTGGGAAGCTACGAGAAAAAGGATTTTTACCAATGGGTGATTGTTCCAAAAGATTTGGGTGAACCGATAGGAACGATATCCGGACAACACATAGTAGAAGAAGAAAACCGTCTTGAAATAGGATATTGCATAGGCTATGATTTTTGGGGCAAAGGATATATGCCGGAAGCACTCAAAAAGGTAATAGAGTTTTTGTTTACCGAAGTTAAGCCAACAAGAATAATTGCTCGCCATGCCAAAGAAAATCCAAACTCCGGTAGGGTTATGCAAAAAGCAGGTATGAAATACGTTACTACGCTACTTAAAGCCGGAGAGTGCAATTACGGCAAAGTAGATTTACTAATTTATGACATTTCCCGAGACGGATATTATTCTCGCTAGAGAGAATTTGTCCCTATAGGCAACAAAAAAGCAGTCCGTTTGG